>NZ_JBHJTL010000043.1:37257-67116 GCF_042264065.1 Streptomyces sp. NPDC056222
GGTGGGGCTGCCCGCCCCCCCAAACCCCGGGTGGGGGGGGGGGGGCCCCGCCCCCCCCGCGGGGGGCGGCCGCCCCCCCCCCCCCGCGGCTCGCGGACATCGCGGCCCAGTCGGGCGTCAGCGAGGCCACCGTCAGCCGTGTCCTCAACGGCAAGGCGGGGGTGGCCGGCGCGACCCGGCACCGGGTCCTCGCCGCGCTCGACGTGCTCGGCTACGAGCGTCCCGTACGGCTCAAACGCCGAAGCGCCGGCCTGGTCGGCCTGGTCGTGCCCGAGCTGACCAACCCGATCTTCCCGGCCTTCGCCCAGGTGATAGAGCAGGTGCTGGCCGGGCACGGCTACACCCCGGTGCTCTGCACCCAGATGCCCGGCGGCGCCACCGAGGACGAGCTCGTCGAGCAGCTAGAGGAGCGCGGGGTCACTGGCATCATCTTCCTCTCCGGGCTGCACGCCGACGCGAGCGCCGACCCGGAGCGGTACGTCCGACTGGCCGCGCGAGGCGTTCCGTTCGTCCTCATCAACGGCTTCAACGAACGCGTCGACGCCAACTTCGTCTCGCCCGACGACCGGGCGGCGGCGCGGATGGCCGTACGGCACCTGGTCGAGCTGGGCCACGAGCGGATCGGTCTGGCGATCGGCCCGACCCGCTATGTGCCCTCGCGCCGCAAGGCGGAGGGGTTCGCGGCCGAGCTGCACCACCTGCTCGGGATCGAGCGGGCGGAGGCCGAACGGTTCGTCCGTCCCACCCTGTTCGGTGTCGAGGGCGGACACGCGGCCGCCGACATCCTGCTCGACCAGGGCTGCACCGGGATCGTCTGCGGCTCCGACCTGATGGCACTCGGCGCGATCCGCGCCGTGCGCGCCCGGGGCCTCGACGTGCCCCGTGACGTGTCGGTCGTCGGCTTCGACGACTCTCCGCTGATCGCGTTCACGGATCCGCCGCTCACCACCGTGCGCCAGCCGGTGCAGGCGATGGCGACGGCGGCGGTCGGCGCGCTCCTGGAGGAGGTCGAGGGGAACCCCGTGCAGCGCACGGAGTTCGTCTTCCAGCCGGAGCTGGTGGTACGCGGGTCCACGGCGCAGCCGCCGGCCGGAACCTCGCTGCAACTCCTTGCGTAACTCCCTGCATTGAGGGGTCCCAAGGGTTGACCGGGGGTCGGGGCACTCGTACGGTCACGGCTGAAAACAGTTGCTGCCAGTTTCGGCAACATCTTGCGACAGTGAAGTCAGCAGGAGGACAACATGGCCAGAAAGACCGTGGCCGCTGCACTCGCCCTTGTGGCGGGAGCCGCTGTGGCCGTCACGGCGCCGACCCCCACACAGGCCGCCCCGCCCGGTGAGAAGGACGTCACCGCGGTGATGTTCGAGTGGAAGTTCGCCTCCGTGGCGAAGGCCTGCACCGAGCAGCTCGGCCCCGCGGGCTACGGCTACGTCCAGGTCTCGCCACCCCAGGAACGGATCCAGGGCTCCACCTGGTGGACCGCTTACCAGCCGGTCAGCTACAAGATCGCCGGACCTCTCGGCGACCGCACCGCATTCAAGTCCATGATCGACACCTGTCACACGGCGGGCGTGAAGGTCGTCGCCGACTCCGTCATCAACCACATGGCGAACGCGTCGGGCACGGGAACGGGCGGGACCTCGTTCTCCAAGTACGACTACCCGGGCCTGTACTCGGGCGGCGACATGGACGACTGCCGGGCCACGATCTCGAACTACCAGGACCGGGCGAACGTCCAGAACTGCGAGCTCGTCGGCCTTCCGGACCTCGACACCGGTGAGGACTGGGTACGCGGCCGGATCGCCGCCTACATGAACGACCTGCTCTCCCTCGGCGTGGACGGCTTCCGCGTGGACGCGGCCAAGCACATGCCGGCCGCGGACCTCGCGAACATCAAGTCGCGGCTGAGCAACCCGGGCGTCTACTGGAAGCAGGAGGCGATATACGGGGCCGGCGAGGCGGTCTCCCCGAGCGAGTACCTGGGCAACGGGGATGTCCAGGAGTTCCGCTACGCACGGGACCTCAAGCGGATCTTCGGCTCGGAGAAGCTGTCGTACCTGAGCAACTTCGGCGAGTCCTGGGGCTACATGTCCTCCGGCAAGTCCGGCGTCTTCGTCGACAACCACGACACCGAGCGCGGCGGCGACACCCTCAACTACAAGAACGGCGCGACCTACACCCTGGCGAGCGTCTTCATGCTGGCCTGGCCCTACGGCTCCCCGGACGTCCACTCCGGCTACGAGTGGTCCGACAAGGACGCCGGAGCGCCCAACGGCGGCCAGGTCAACGCCTGTTACAGCGACGGCTGGAAGTGCCAGCACGCCTGGCGCGAGATCGCCTCGATGGTCGGCTTCCGCAACGCCGCACGCGGCACGGCGGTCGGCAACTGGTGGGACAACGGCAACAACGCGATCGCGTTCGGCCGAGGCGACAAGGCGTACGTCGCCATCAACCACGAGGGCTCGTCGCTGACCCGCACCTTCCAGACCGGGCTGCCCGCGGGCACGTACTGCGACGTCCAGTCGAACACGGGCGTGACGGTGAACTCGGCGGGCCAGTTCACGGCGACGCTGGCATCGAACACGGCCGTGGCCCTGCACGTGAACGCGAAGAACTGCGGCGGCGGTACGACGACCCCGCCGCCCGCCGCCACGGGCGCCTCGTTCAACGTCGACGCCACCACGGTCTCCGGCCAGAACATCCACGTGACCGGCAACCGCGCGGAGCTGGGCAACTGGTCCCCGTCCGCGGCGCTGAAGCTGGACCCGGCCTCGTACCCCGTCTGGAAGCTCGACGTCTCCCTGCCGGCCGGCACGGCCTTCGAGTACAAGTACATCCGCAAGGACGCCGCGGGCAACGTGACCTGGGAATCCGGTGCGAACCGCACCGCGACGGTCCCCGCCTCCGGCCGGATCGTCCTGAACGACACCTTCCGCAACTGACCGCTCCTCCCACCAGGGCCGCCCCGCCGGGGCGGCCCCCCTTCCCGTACCTCCAGGGAGAACCCCCGTGATACGCAAGAGAACGGCGGCCGCCGTGGCCACCGCCCTGTGCGCGGCGCTGGTGCCCGCCCTTCCCGCGGCCGCCGCGCCCCCGCCCCCACCCCCGCCGTCCGACAAGGCGCTCGCCGCTCAGCCCGCGCGTCACGACCTCACCCGGGAGCAGTTCTACTTCGTCCTGCCCGACCGGTTCGCCAACGGGGACACCGCCAACGACCGCGGAGGCCTCACCGGCACCCGGCTCGACACCGGCTTCGACCCCGCCGACAAGGGCTTCTACCAGGGCGGCGACCTCAAGGGGCTCACGAAGAAGCTCGACTACATCAAGGGCCTCGGCACCACCGCCATCTGGATGGCGCCGATCTTCAAGAACCAGCCCGTCCAGGGCACCGGCAAGGACGCGAGCGCCGGCTACCACGGCTACTGGATCACCGACTTCACCCAGGTCGACCCGCACTTCGGCACCAACGCCGACCTGGAGAAGCTGATCGACCAGGCCCACGCCAAGGGCATGAAGGTCTTCTTCGACGTCATCACCAACCACACCGCCGACGTCGTCGACTACAAGGAGAAGACCTACAACTACCTCTCCAAGGGCGCCTTCCCCTATCTGACGAAGGACGGCGTCCCCTTCGACGACCGCAGCGGCTCGTTCCCGCGCGTCGACACCGACTCCTTCCCCCGCACCCCCGTCGTCCCCGCCGACAAGAAGAACCTCAAGGTTCCTTCCTGGCTCAACGACCCGACGATGTACCACAACCGGGGCGACTCGACCTTCGCCGGCGAGTCCTCCCAGTACGGCGACTTCGTCGGCCTGGACGACCTGTGGACCGAGCGTCCCGAGGTCGTCGAGGGCATGGAGAAGATCTACCAGCGCTGGGTCCGCGACTTCGACATCGACGGCTTCCGCATCGACACCGTCAAGCACGTCGACACCGCGTTCTGGACCCAGTGGGCCACCGCCCTCGACGAGTACGCCGCCAAGCGCGGCCGCGACGACTTCTTCATGTTCGGCGAGGTCTACTCCGCCGACCCGGCGATCACCGCCCCGTACGTGACCGAGGGACGCCTGGACGCCACCCTCGACTTCCCGTTCCAGGACGCCGCCCGCACCTTCGCCTCCCAGGGCGGCTCCGCGGACAAGCTGGCGAACCTCTTCGGCCAGGACTACCGCTACACCACCGACAAGGCCAACGCCTACGAGTCGGTGCCCTTCCTCGGCAACCACGACATGGGCCGCTTCGGGACCTTCCTCAAGCAGGACAACCCGAAGGCCGGCGACGCCGAACTCCTCCAGCGCTACCGGCTCGCCAACGAGCTGATGTTCCTCACCCGCGGCAACCCCGTCGTCTACTACGGCGACGAGCAGGGCTACACCGGCGCCGGCGGAGACAAGGACTCCCGCCAGACCCTCTTCGCGTCGAAGACCGCCGACTACCTCGACGACGACCAGCTCGGCACCGACCGCACCCACGCGAGCGACGCCTACGACGCCTCCCACCCCCTGTACCGGCAGATCGCCGCCCTCTCGAAGCTCACGCGCGAGCACCCGGCGCTGCGCGACGGCGTCCAGCAGCAGCGGTACGCCGAGGGCTCCGTCTACGCCTTCTCCCGTACCGACGCGCGCACGAAGAGCGGGCCCGCCGAGTACGTCGTCGCGGTCAACAGCTCCACCGAGGCGAAGACCGTCGAGATCCCGACCGGCTCCGCGGGCATGGCCTTCACCGCCGTCCACGGCGGCGACGCACGCGTCACCAGCGCGGGCGACACCAGGATCAAGGTGACCGTCCCGGCGCTCGGCTCCCTCGTGCTCAAGGCGGCCAAGCCGCTCGGCGCGCCCGCTGCCACGCCCGCGATCGCGCTCAAGGCCCCCGAGGCCGGCGCCACCGGCACCGTCGAGCTCTCCGCCGACGTCACCGGCGGGCAGCTGAACCGCGTCGTCTTCGCCGCCCAGACCGGCAACGGCAAGTGGCAGGTCCTCGGCTCCGCCGACCACGCCCCGTACAAGGTCACCCAGAAGGTCACCGCGCCCGCCGGAACCGCCCTGCGCTACAAGGCCGTCGTCATCGACAGCGCCGGGCGCACCGCGAGCGCGACCGCCGTGACCACCAGCGGCGCCCCGGCCGTCGAGCAGCCGCCGACCGCCACCCAGCGCGACTACGCGATCGTCCACTACAAGCGCGCCGACGGCGACTACACCGACTGGGGCCTGTACACCTGGGGCGACATCGCCGACGGCGAAGGCACCACCTGGCCCGCCGGCAAGCCCTTCACCGGGCGTGACGCGTACGGTGCCTTCGCCTACGTCAAGCTCAAGCCCGGTGCCTCCTCGGTCGGCTTCATCGCCGTGAACAAGGACGGCGTCAAGGACACCGACGCCGACCGGACCGTCGACCTCTCCAAGACCGGCGAGGTCTGGATCGAGCAGGGCAGGCCCGAGGTCCTCAACGCCGCGCCCGAGGGCGCGTACCCGCCGCAGGACACGACGAAGGCCGTCCTGCACTACAAGCGCGCCGACGGCGACCACACGGGCTGGGGCCTGCACACCTGGACCGGCGCCGCGAACCCCACCGACTGGAGCAAGCCGCTGGAGCCGGTGCGCACCGACGCCTACGGAGCGGTCTACGAAGTCCCGCTCGCGGCCGGCGCCACCTCCCTCTCCTACATCCTGCACAAGGGCGACGAGAAGGACCTGCCCACCGACCAGTCCCTCGACCTCAAGGCCAACGGCCACGAGGTGTGGATGCTCGGCGGCCAGGAGAAGTACCTGCTGCCGCAGCCCAAGGGCAGCGGCGCCGCGCTCGACCTCACCAAGTCCCAGGCGATCTGGATCGACGGGACCACCCTCGCCTGGAACGGCAGCGACGCCGCCGCCTCCGCCGTCCTCCTCGCCTCCCGCGACGGTTCGATCGCGGTGAAGGACGGGGCGCTCGCCGGGAACCGCACGGTGCTGCGCCTGAACCCGACGCAGCTGACCGACGCGCAGAAGGCCGCGTTCCCGCACCTGAAGTCCTACGGAGCCTTCACGGTCGACCCGCGCGACCGGGACCGCATCCGCGAGGCGCTCAAGGGGCAGCTCGTCGCCGCCCAGTACGCCGCGAACGGCGCCGTCCTGACCGCCACGGGCGTCCAGCTCGCCGGTGTTCTCGACGACCTGTACGCGACGAAGGCCACCGGGGCCGCGCTCGGCCCGGTGTTCCGGAACGGTCGCCCCACGCTCTCCCTCTGGGCCCCCACCGCCCAGTCCGTCTCCCTCGAACTCGACGGCAAGGCCGTGCCCATGCGCCGCGACGACGCCTCCGGCGTCTGGTCGGTCACCGGCACGCGCGCGTGGACGGGCAAGCCGTACCGGTACGCGGTCGAGGTCTGGGCGCCGAGCGTCCGGCAGATCGTCACCAACAAGGTCACCGACCCCTACTCCACCGCCCTGACCAGCGACTCGGCCCAGAGCCTCGTCGTCGACCTCGCGGACCCGAAGCTCGCCCCCAAGGGCTGGAAGAGCCTGGCCAAGCCCGCGGCGGTACCGCTGCGTGACGCCCAGATCCAGGAGCTCCACATCCGCGACTTCTCGATCGCGGACACCACGGCCGTCCCGGCGCACAAGGGCACGTACCTCGCCTTCACCGACGCCGGCAGCAAGGGCTCACAGCACCTGAAGGCCCTCGCCGCCTCCGGCACCTCCTACGTCCACCTGCTCCCGGCCTTCGACATCGGCACCATCCCCGAGAAGAAGTCCGAGCAGACCGAACCCGCCTGCGACCTGAAGGTCTACGCCCCCGACTCCGAGGAGCAGCAGGCCTGCGTGGCCGCCGCCGCGGCCAAGGACGCCTACAACTGGGGCTACGACCCGCTGCACTACACCGTCCCCGAGGGCTCCTACGCCACCGACCCCGAAGGCACCCGCCGCACGGTCGAGTTCCGGCGGATGGTCCAGTCCCTCAACGGCGCCGGTCTGCGCACCGTCATGGACGTCGTCTACAACCACACCGTGGCGAGCGGCCAGGCCGACAAGTCCGTCCTGGACAAGATCGTGCCCGCCTACTACCAGCGCCTCCAGGCCGACGGCTCCGTCGCCACCTCCACCTGCTGCGCCAACACCGCGCCCGAGAACGCCATGATGGGCAAGCTCGTCGTCGACTCGATCGTCACCTGGGCCAAGCAGTACAAGGTGGACGGCTTCCGCTTCGACCTCATGGGCCACCACCCGAAGGAGAACATCCTCGCCGTCCGCAAGGCCCTGGACGCGCTGACCGTCGCCAAGGACGGCGTCGACGGCAAGTCGATCGTCCTCTACGGCGAGGGCTGGAACTTCGGCGAGATCGCCGACGACTCCCGCTTCGTCCAGGCCACCCAGAAGAACATGGCCGGCACCGGCATCGCGACCTTCTCCGACCGGGCCCGCGACGCCGTCCGCGGCGGCGGTCCCTTCGACGAGGACCCGGGCGTGCAGGGCTTCGCCTCCGGCCTCTTCACCGAGCCCAACTCCTCGACGGCCAACGGCACTCCGGAGCAGCAGAAGGCCCGTCTGCTCCACTACCAGGACCTGATCAAGGTGGGGCTGACCGGCAACCTCGCCGACTACTCCTTCACGGACACCTCGGGCCGTACGGTCAAGGGAAGCCAGGTCGACTACAACGGCGCCCCGGCCGGCTACGCCGCCGCCCCCGGTGACGCCCTCGCGTACGCCGACGCGCACGACAACGAGACCCTGTACGACGCGCTCGCCTTCAAGCTCCCGGCGACCACCTCGGCCGCCGACCGGGCCAGGATGCAGGTCCTCGCCATGGCGACGGCCACCCTCTCGCAGGGCCCGGCGCTCTCCCAGGCGGGCTCGGACCTGCTGCGTTCCAAGTCGCTCGACCGCAACTCGTACGACAGCGGTGACTGGTTCAACGCGATCCACTGGGACTGCCGGGACGGCAACGGCTTCGGTCGCGGCCTGCCTCCCGCGGCCGACAACAAGGCCAAGTGGGGCTACGGAAAGCCGCTGCTCACCGCTCCGTCCCTGACGGTCGGCTGCGCGCAGATCGACGGCGCCTCGGCCGCCTACCGGGACCTCCAGAAGATCCGTACGACCGAGTCCGCCTTCTCCCTCGCCACCGCCGGGCAGGTCCAGGACGCCCTGTCCTTCCCGCTCTCCGGCACCGGCGAGACCCCGGGCGTGATCACCATGCGCCTCGGCGACCTGGTCGTGGTCTTCAACGCCACCCCGGAGCGGCAGACCCAGCGGATCGCCGCCCTGGCCGGAAAGGGCTACGGCCTGCACCCGGTCCAGGCCGCGGGCGGGGACTCAGTGGTCAAGTCCGCGTCGTACGAGACGGGCTCGGGCACCTTCACGGTCCCGGCCCGCACGGTGGCGGTCTTCACCACCCGCTGACCGCGGACACACGCGACGAGGCTGGCCGGGGTTTCCCGACCGGCCTCGCCGCACGTCCCGGCCCGGCGCGCGGGTCAGCCCAGCGCCTTCTCCAGCAGAACCACTCCGTACCGCGTGCCGTCGGCGGCGAGCTTTCCCGGCTCCTCGCCGACGGCCGTGTACCCCGCGGCCTCGTAGTACGTCCGCAGCCGCGGGTTGCGCGACACACAGTCCAGCCGGGCCACCGCCCTTCCACCGGCCGTGATCCGTTGCTCGGCGTGGGTGAGGAGCGCCCGGCCCGTGCCGGCGGGTGCGGCCTCCCGGTCGGTCATCAGCCGGTGGACATAGCCCGCCACCGGAGGCTGCGGGCCCCAGGCCTGCTCGTCGTCCCACCACAGCTCGTACGCCCCGACGACCCGGCTCCCGGCCGACGCCAGCCACACCTCGCCGGCCGCGATCCGCGCCCGGAAGTGCTCCGTGCTCTTGTCGCCCGGCTTCCACTGGTCGATCCCGTGGCGCACCATCCACTGCGCCACCGCGTCGAACATCCCCACCAGAAGGTCGAGATCGAGGTCGTCCGCCTGCCGGAAGGTCACTTGTGCGCTCATGGTGATCACCGTAATGGTGTGGCCAGACATCCGTTCGACCGGGAGTGACCCCCATGCCGCAGATCACCGTGGACTACTCCGCGCCGCTGGACCGGCGCGGCTTCGCGCTCGCGCTGCACCCGCTCGTCGTGGAGACCGTCGACACACGGATCGACGCCTGCAAGACCCGTTTCCGCGAGGTCGAGGAGACGGTCGTCGGGGACGGCTCGACGAACGACGTCGTCGTCCATGTCGACATCGCGCTGCTGGCCGGCCGTACGGACGAGACGAAGGCCCGCCTCGCGGAGGCCGTGGTCGCGCTGCTGCCCGCGTACCTCAAGGATCCGGAGGGCGTCCATGTCTCCGCCGAGGTGCGCGACCTCGAGCCCTCCTACCGCAAGGCCTGACGACAGCAGCCGTCCGCCGTGATCGACCACGCCGGTCGATCACGGCCGCGGCCTCCGCGGTCGACTACGCCGGTCGCTGTGCGGGCACCCGCGGTGCCAGGGCCGCGAGCCGGTCCACCAGGTCGCCGAACGGCCCGTCGGCCGGCTCGTCGGCGAGGATCCGGACCAGGACGTCCGCCATCTCCGCGTCGTACGCCGCGCTCACCGCCGCCAGTGCCGCGAAGTCGTGCACCAGCTGCAACTCCAGCTCGGCGCGCGGCACGCGGCGCCCGTCCAGCCAGATCAGCGCCGTCGACTCGGCCAGCGACACCCAGGAGCGGACGACCAGTTCGAGCCGGGCGGAGGGCTGCTCGACGTCCAGATGGGCCAGGATCTGCTCGTAGGCGGCCTGCCGCACCTCGTCGATCATGGCGTTGGTGGTGGAGGAACCCACCGCGGGACCGCCCCGCATCAGCGCCGCGAAACCCGGCCCGTGCTCGTCCACGAAGTCGAAGAACCGGCCCATCACCCGCAGCAGCCGCGCGCCCAGCGGGCCCTGCGGCGGCTCCAGGAAGCGGGCGGCCAGCTCGTCGGCCGCCCGCCGCAGCGCCGCCTCGTACAGGCTCTGCTTGCCGGGGAAGTAGTGGTAGACCAACGGCCGCGAGATTCCCGCGGCCGCGGCGATCTCATCGATGGAGACCTCGTCGGGAGAGCGGTGGCTGAACAGCTCGAGAGCCACCCCGATCAGCTGCTGCTTGCGCTCCTCGACGCCCATCCTGCGTCGCACCCCGGTCGTCATGCGAACAGCCTAACCGCCGTCCGTTACGCTCCCACGACATGAGCACCTCCGGTTTGAGCCCGAAGCAGGCACGCCAACTGCGGATAGCGGCCGCGTCCGTTCTGCTGGTCGCCATGGCGGCGGTCCTGGTGATCCGGCTCGCGAGCCGCACGTCCGTCCTCGTCGTCGGCGTGTACGGCCTGGCCATGATCCTCTGTGGTGTGGTGATCGAACTCTCCCGCAACGGCCGCACCCGCCTGGGCACCTGGCTCCTGGTGGGCGGCCTCTCCGCCGCGCTCGCCTTCGACTGGCTGATCCTGCCGTAGCGGAGACCCGACCTGCCGGGCCCTGTTCCGGCCGCGCCGTCGTCAGCTCGCCGCCGCCCGCTCGCGCTGAGCTGCTAGAGGTCGAGCACCAGTCGTTCTCCGGCGCAGCGCGAGACGCAGATCAGCATCGAGTCGCCGCGCTCCGCGTCCGTGAGCAGCTCGTCGCGATGGTCGATCTCGCCCTCCAGGACGCGCTGTTGGCAGGTGCCGCAGAAGCCCTGTTCGCAGGAGTACGCGACACCGGGGAGCTCGGTACGGACCGCGGCGAGCACCGACTGGTCCGCCGCCACCGGCACCGTACGTCCGGAGCGGCGCAGTTCGACCTCGAAGGCGCCGCCACCGGCCGTCGTGGCGGGGGAGAAGCGCTCCAGATGCGGGGTCCGGCCCGCGGGCATCGCGGCGGTCACCGCGTCCATCAGTCCGTCCGGGCCGCAGCAGTACACCGCCGTCTCCTCGGGGACCTCGGCGAGGAACCCGAGTTCGGGCAGGCCGGACTCGTCCTCGGCGACCACCGTCACACGGTCGCCGCCGAGCTTCTCGATCTCGTCGAGGTACGGCAGGGTGGCGCGGCTGCGGCCGCAGTACAGCAGCCGCCAGTCGGCGCCCGCCGCCTCCGCCGCGCGCAGCATGGGCAGCACGGGTGTGATGCCGATGCCTCCCGCCACGAAGGCGTACGCGGGCGACTCGACGAGCGGGAAGCGGTTCCGGGGCCCGCGGATCTCGATCTCCGCGCCCTCGTGGAGCTGTTCGTGCACCTCGCGCGAGCCGCCCCGGCCGTCCTCGATCAGCCGGGTCGCCACCGTGTACGTATCGGTGTCGGCCGGGTCCCCGCACAGCGAGTACTGGCGCACCAGACCGGACGGCAGCACCAGGTCGACATGGGCGCCCGGCTGCCAGGCGGGCAGGCCGGTGCCTTCGAGCCGGAGCCGGACCACGCCCTCGGCGGGTTCGGTGCGCTCGGTGACCAGGACCTTCCTGGTCACGGTCGCGAGACGGCCGCGGCCGGAGATCGGCTCGTCGAGGGCGGGCATCGGCCACAGTGGGGCGGCGTTGATCCGGCGGCGCATGGCGCGCTTGGCGAGGACCGCGGCCCCGGCGACCAGGACGACGGTACGCAGTCGGGGCATGGTCAGCGACCTCCGTTGGCGCCGGGGGAGTTGGCCAGATAGGCCACGGCCTGGGCGGTGTTCCCCTCCTGGGAGGGGTGGTAGGCCCGGCTGAGGTAGCGGGGGATGGCCCGGAGCAGGTCCGGTGTGGACGGCAGCACGCCCTCCCGGCCCTTGCGGACGAGCTGGCCGACCGATGCCTTGCCGTCGATGAGCGTGGGGTCGTTCTCCATGAAGAAGCGGGTGCCGCGCTGCCAGAGGAAGACCATCGCCGTGAAGGCGGTCGCCCAGGTGCGGGCACGCCGCCGGTAGCCGCCGTCGAGGTGCATGAACAGCTCGAAGGCGACGGAGCGGTGCTCGACCTCCTCGGCGCCGTGCCAGCGCAGCAGGTCCAGCATCGTCGGGTCGGCGCCTCTGCGGTCCAGCTCCTCGGCGTTGAGGACCCAGTTGCCGAGGAAGGCGGTGTAGTGCTCGATGGCGGCGATGAGCGCGACCCGCTCCATCAGCCACCAGCGGCGCGCCCGGCCGGGCGGCAGGGTCCGGTCGCCGAGCAGCTTCTCGAAGAACCAGTCGACCTGGGCCGTGTACGGCGTGGGGTCCAGACCGAGCTTCCTGAGGTGCGGGAGCACGTCGTCGTGCGCCTGGGAGTGCACGGCTTCCTGTCCGATGAAGCCGATGACGTCCGCACGCAGCCGGTCGTCGGTGATGAAGGGGAGCACCTGCTTGTAGACGTGCACGAACCAGCGTTCGCCGGCCGGGAGCAGCAGGTGCAGCACGTTGATGGTGTGGGTGGTGAACGGGTCGCCGGGAACCCAGTGGAGCGGGGTCTCCTCCCAGTCGAAGGAGACCTTCCGGGCCTTGAGTTCGATGTGCTCCGACGCCACCGGTGCAGGCTGCGTATTAGACATGACGTCAATGTACTGAGGAGTAAGCAGTTGGCAACAGGCTCGTGCATGCGGAATCTTCGGGCTGGGACGGCGACTTGCCGCGCCGCCCTCGTCGCATGGGCGGCGTCGCCTACCGCAGCGCGCCCACCCTCGTTCCGTCCTCCAGCGTCCCGTTCAGGTCCGCGCGGGTCCCCGCCTTCGCCTTCACCGCGAGCAGCCTGCCCTCCGTCTCGTCCTTCACCCCGCCCGTGGTGCGCAGGGACGCGACGTCGTCGCTGCCGGCGGCGAGGACGTACCACTGCCCGCTCTTCGCCTGCCAGAGCACCCCCGAGAGGACCCGCGGCTCGCGCACCCCGCACGCCGGGGACTCCTCGGCCTTCGCCACGACGGCCGCGGTCCCGCCGGGCGCCGGGACCGCGAACTGGGCGAGCACCCTGCTGCCCGTACCCCGCCAGGTCTCGGCCCTGGTGCACAGCCAGGCCGCCCGGCCCCCCTCCTCCGGGAGCCGCTGGGTGGCGAACTGCCAGG
This sequence comes from Streptomyces sp. NPDC056222, assembly GCF_042264065.1. Lineage (NCBI taxonomy): Bacteria > Bacillati > Actinomycetota > Actinomycetes > Kitasatosporales > Streptomycetaceae > Streptomyces > Streptomyces sp. NPDC056222. The sequence goes on from NZ_JBHJTL010000043.1 coordinate 50,211, forward strand.
CGTTGACCGCCCGCACCCCGTGCGAGCGGACGGTCGCCAACTGGCAGGCCGTCCGCGCCCACACCGTCCGGGCAGCCGCCCCCGTCCCGTCCACCGGCGCGGCGGCCGGCGGCCCCGAGGTCAGCCGGGCCGGCACCAGCTCGCCCAGATCGGTCAGCAGCCGCACACCCGTCGCGTCCCGCACCTGGAGCGTGTTCCACACCGAACAGCCCCGCGCCTGCGCCGGGCTGAGCATCACACCGGTCACCCCGTGCCGGTCCCGCTCCAGCCGCCAGGCCTCCTTCGCGGGCGCCAACAGGTCCCGTACCGCCGTCTCCCGTACCCAGGGGGCCGTCAGATAGCGGACGTTCGCCGTGGAGCGCGAGACGACGAGGGCCGCCGAGCCGACCGCGTCCGCGCCGTCCGTCCGCGCGAAGTCCAGCGCCGCCCCGCCCGACCCCTCGCTCGCCCCCGCCGGCTCCGCGTACCGCACCGCCCGCAGCCCGTCGTGGAACAGCACCACCCGCGACCCGTCGACCTCCCCCGCGAACAGCAGCTGCGACGGGCCCATCGGCGGCCCCACCGGCGTCCCGGGCGTCGCCGAGGACCGCACCGAACCGCCGGGCCGCGCCCAGACCGCCAGCGCCCGCCGCAGCAGGGCCCGGTCGTCGGTCAGACCGCCCCGGGCCGGCCACACCGAGAAGTCCGTACGCGCCGAGCTCTGCCAGAACCTCGCGGGGACCCGCTTCAGCGTCGCCGGGTCGAGCGCCGCCTCGGCCGCCGGATTGCGCGCGTACGAAGGCGCCGCGGCACCGTTCCTCCCCCAGCCGTCCCCCGGCAGACCGAGCAGCGTCCCGCACACCACCACGGCCGCCGCCGCGGCGAGCGCGGCCCTGCCGTGCTGGCGGCGGCGCATCAGATCCGTCGGCCGGGCCTGCAGCGAGCACGGATCGAACTCGGGCGAGTCGAGCAGGGCGTTCTGCGCCTCGACACCGTCCGCCTCCTCCAGAGCGGCCCTCGCGTCCTCCTCAGGGACCCCCGCCGCCGCGAGCACCCGCAGCACCTCCGGGTCGCCCTGCCGCTCCAGACCCCGCAGTACGTACACCGCGCGCGCCGGCCCGGACAGCGCGGAGAGCCGCTGGTCCAGGGCCAGTTCGTCGGCGCCACCGGCACGCGGGAACAGCCGCAGCCCCCACACGTGCGGCAGCAGCGGCGGGAACTGGGCCCGCCGCGGCAGCGCCCGGCGCCGCAACGGCAACCCCGCGATCAACGCCTGCCGCAGCGCCTCGACCCGCACGTACGCGTACCCGGGGTCGACGGCGTCCTCGGTACGGCGCGGTCCGGGGACGCTGGCACCGGACGTCCGGCGGCGCGGCAGCGATCCCTGGACCAGCGCGTGTGCCGTCAGCACCCGGCGGTTGCGCCCCAGCGAGGGCGGCAGTACGAGATAGGCGATCCGGACCAGCCGCGGATAGTGCTCGACGAGCGCGGCCTCGGCCTGTTCGACATCGACAGGACCGAGGGGGGAGGGGGCGAGTTCCTGGGTGCTCACATTCAGCAGAACGAGCGAATCATCCGATGGTCACCCCGGGTCGCCCCGGTCGGACGGCCCCGCTCCGGATCGCCCGGAGTGCGGATTCCGGCCGGTCGCGGACCCGAGGCCGAGGTCCGGACGGATGCGGTCGCGCCCCCGCACCTCACGCCTCGTACACCGTCAGCCGCTCGCGGATCACGGCCGTCACCTCGTCCGGGACGCCCAGCCCCTCCCGTACGTACTTCTCCATCGAACCGTGGCGCACCGCCACCTCGTCGAGCGCCGCCTCCAGGTACGCCGGCACGACCCCGATCAGCGCGAGCGCCAGCTCCGGGTCGCCGCCCTGTGCGGTGAACCCCTCGATCATCGGCGCGAAGGCCTGCCGGACGGCCGGGTTGACCGACAGGTACTCCGCCATGACCGTCTCCTCGTCCGCGCCGAGCAGCGACAGCACGATCGTCGCCGCCCAGCCGGTGCGGTCCTTGCCGGCCGTGCAGTGGAAGAGCAGCGGACCGGCGTGCGGGTCGCCCAGCTCGCCGAGGAAGGCCCGATAGGACGCGCGCGCGGAATCGGAGCTCACGAAGGCCCGGTAGGTCCGGCGGAAGGCCTCCTGCGCCCGGCCCCCGCCGAGGTGTTCGTCCGCCAGCGCCGGGTCGGTCAGCAGCTGCTTGAGCCGGGCCGCGGGCGGCAGGCCGCTGGTGGCGAGATGGTCGGCGAGCACGTCCGCGACGAGCACCCGCCCGCCCGGCGGAAGGTGGTCGGGCCGCTCGGCGCGTTCGTGCTCGGTGCGGAAGTCGACGACCGTACGGATGCCGAGCGCCGCCACCACGGGTTCGGCGGGGTCGAGCCGGTCGAGCTGGGCGGAGCGGAAGACCCGGCCCTCGCGGACACTGCGCCCCTCACCGAGGGGGAGGGAGCCGAGGTCCCGGAGGTTGGCGACGGTGGCGGCGGGGATGGCGGGCATGGCGTCGACTCCTCCATATCGGGATCTATCGGACAAGACCGTAACCGATCGGATTTCCCTTCTCCCGACGCGACCGGGCGGGCAGGATGGGCGGATGCTGATGCGTACGCGACGAACGGTGGCGGTGGCGGTGCTCGTGATGCTGGCGGGCTGCGCGTCCACGCCCGAAGAGGCGAGCGGGACCTTGGAGCAGATCGCCACAAAGGCGGAGTGCGCGCCGGACGTCCAGACGGACGCGGCCGAGCTGCGCCAGGCGAAGTGCGCGACGGACGACGGGACGTACGTCCTGACCACCTTCGCGACCGACCGGGGCCAGCGCGAGTGGCTCAACCAGGCCAAGGACTACGGCGGTTCATACCTCGTCGGCCGCAAGTGGACCGTGTCGGGCGACACGGGGACCGTGGAGAAGGTACGCGAACGGCTCGGCGGTCAGGTCGAGACCACCGAGCCGCACGGGGCGCACACGTCCCAGTCGCCGCACGCGTCACACTCCGCCGGACACCACTAGGGCACGACCGGGGCACCACTGAGGGGGTGTCCGGCCGACCGGGCCGGACACCCCCTGGGAGCCTGTCCACGACGCAGGCCTAGGCGCAGCGGCGCCCCTCGTTGATGCAGCTCACCACCTTCCGCATCAGCCGGTCGTCGAAGACGTTGATGAAGTCGCCGTGGTCGGTGATCGGCTTGTGCAGCTGCTCGGGGAACGAGTCGACGGCGAAGCCGGGCCCGGGCGGAACGTCGTAGACGATCCGCTGCACCAGCTGGGGGATGGCCCGGAAACCGTTGCCGCAGCGCCCGCTCGCCGGGTCCGCGAAGGCCACGTGCGTGCGGTGGTTGGCGCTGTCGGTGTTCCGGCCGTCCCAGCAGCTCTGGAACTTGAACGTCCGCACCACCTTGCTGCCCTGCGGACAGATCGGGTACTTGTCCTTCAGCTGCCGGTCCTCGAAGCCGGTGCACGACCACGAGGCGTTGGCATTGGCGTCGCCGTTGGTGAACGCCTTGGCGTCGCCGGTGATGATGCGCAGGAACCGCGGCATCGCGGTGACCTTGGAGACCGGGCTGCCGACGAAGTTCAGCGTGACCTGCGCGGGCGTCTGGATCTCACCGACGTTCTGGTCCTTGCCACCGCCGTCGGCCTGGGCGTCGTCCTCGGCCTGCCCGTTCTGGAGCCGCAGGACCGGCCAGTAGTACGTGGACCGGTCGCCCTGGTTGCGGCAGGTGGTCCGGCCCCGGGCCAGGTCGTCGTCACTGGCGAAGGCGTCGTTGGCCTGGTTGCCGACGTAGTCGTGCATGTGGTGGGCGCCGTTGCTCACACCCGGCGCGACGATGACGTTGTCCGGGTTGAACTTGCCGTTCTCGTTGCGTCCGCAGTTGGTCGCGAACGTGCCGCGCGAGGCGCCGCGGCGCTGCTGGGGGCGCTTCACATTCGGCTGCACGGACTGGATGTCGACGAAGTCGGAGGCCTCGGGGCCGTTTCCGGACTGCCCCTCCGGCTCCTCCTGCCCCTCCCCTTCACCGTTGTCGCCGCCGTCACCCTCGCCGGCGCCGTTGTCGCCACCCTCGTCGTCGGCACGCAGCGTGCAGGGCGCCATGCTGTCCAGCTGCTTGCCGGTCAACTGCGTGATCCGCTGAAGGATGTTCAGCCGCTCGTTCTTGAGAGGGGTGAGGATCTGCTGCTCGGCGAAGACGGGATCGCTCTCCACCCGCTCCCTGTTGTCGGCGAAACGCTGGTACGCGACGGTGATCTGACTGTCCAGCGTGGCGAGTTCGCGGTCCACCGAAGCCCGGGCGGACTCCGGCACCTCGGTCAACTCCTGGGCGACATCGGGACAGTCGATCGTCGAGACCGCATTCGGCCGGTCCGGCGGCGGGGGATCGCCCCAGCCTTGGCCGGCCGAAGCATACACATTGGCGGCGATCAGGCCGCCCCCGCCCAGAATCAGGGCGACGGAGGCGGCCACCGCTCGTTTCGCGCGTGTCGAACGTTTTCTTGTGCGTCGCATGGGACTTCATACGGACGGCAGGGCCCATGCGTTCAACGGAGTTGATACGGACTTCGGTCCGAGCACATCGGTCCGCTCGCGTCCGAACGCATCAGTCCGGTCGGGTCACTCCGACCGGGTCACTTCGATCGCGTCAGTCCGCGAGGAGCGCCGCCTCCCGCTCCGGATCGAGGCCCACCTGCGGCCGGTCCGGCCGCTGCGGCGCCGACCCGCCGATCGACCGCAGCCAGGCCCAGGTGTCCTCGACCGTCTCGGCCACCGGGCGGCAGCGCAGCCCTGCCACGAGCGCCTTGGAGACGTCTGCGGTGTGCATCGCGTCGTACATCTCGCCCGGCGGAATCCACACCGGCAGGTCGGACCAGGGCTCGACGCCGGCCTCGAGCAGCTTCTCCGGGTCGGTCCAGCGCAGTTCGGCGTCCGAACCGGTCGCCCGCACACAGGCGTCGAGCAGGTCGCCCGTCGTGGTGTGCCCGGGCGCCGAGACCAGGTTGTACGGGCCCGAGAGCCCGGCCTCCGCCGCGTCGAGCGTCCACTCGGCCAGATCGCGGGCGTCGATGTACTGGAGGGGCAGCTCGCGCGGACCCGGCGCGAGGACCGGGCCGCCCCGGGCGATCCGGCCCAGCCACCACGGCAGCCGGCCGATGTTCTCGTACGGGCCGATGATCAGCCCCGCGCGGACGAGGAGGGAGCGGTCCGCGCCGAAGGCCTCGACCGTCGCCAGCTCGCCGCCCCGCTTGGCCTCGCCGTACGGCACCTCGCCCGCGTCCGGCGAGCCCTCGACCAGCGGACCGTCCTCGGCCTGACCCGCGGCCGGCGGCCAGGCGTAGACGGAACGGCTCGACACGTAGACGAAGCGGTCCACCCGGTCCTCGAGCAGCCGGGCCGCGTCCCGGACCACCGAGGGCGCCGCGGACCAGGTGTCCACGACCACGTCCCAGGAGGACTTCTCGTCGTCGGTGAGGGCGGCCATCCCGCCCGGAGCGACGCGGTCGCCGATCAACGAGACGGCCCCCGCAGGCGGTTCGTACCGGCCACGGTGGAAGACCGTCACCTCCCAGCCCCGCGCGAGCGCGGCCTCGGCGACAGCGCGCCCCACGAACTCGGTACCACCCAAGATCAGAAGTCTCATGCCACGACTGTGCCTCGCAGGACGGAGCAACGCCCAGCCATTCCTCTACAGGAGAAATGCGGGCGCGGGCGGGAGAAATGGGGAGGTGGTCTCCCGCTCCCGGCCACGGGGTGTCACCATGGCCGAATCATGACCGATGCCCGCTCGCCGATACGCGCCCTGCGAGCCGCGCTTTTCGCGGCGGTGTGCGTGTCATTGGCAGCCGTGGGGCATTCGTCCATGTCTGCGCACGACCTGCCCGTGGGATCGCTGTACACCGCCTTCGCCGTCACCACCGCCCTCGCCTGGCCGGCCACCGGCCGCCGGCGCGGGGCGTCCACGATCTCCGGCGGCCTGGTCGCCGTACAGGCGGCCCTGCACCTGATCTTCTCCGCCGGGGAGGAGCGGGGCACCACGGACCACACGGCGATGGCGGACCACACGGCGATGGCCGACCACGCGGCCATGGACCCCTCGATGATTCCGGCGATGGAGATGGCCGCCGGCCACTCCTCCCTCGGCATGATCGGCGCCCACCTCCTCGCCGCCCTGGTCTGCGGGCTCTGGCTGGCCCGAGGCGAGGCCGCGCTCTTCGCACTCGCCCGGACCGTCGGGGCGCTCGCCTTCACCCCGCTGCGCTTGCTTCTCGCCGTCGTCCGCGTCCCCGAACTCCCGCACCCCGTACGCCCGCGCCCGCGCACCCGCCGGTTGCACGGCGTCGTCCTCACGCACACCCTCTCCCGGCGCGGCCCGCCCCGGCTGTCCGTACCCCGCGCCACAGCCCTCGGAGCACACGTCTGACCCGGGGGCCGATTCCCCCTGTCGACACCGACTCCTAGGACAGTCATGACCATTGACGATCCCGCGCGCCCGGACACCACGGAAGCGCCCACCACCACCGACGCGCCCACGGACGCGCCCACCGACGCGGGCGGCGGCCGAAAAGGGACCTGGAGCGCCCTGCGCCCCCTCGTCCTGCGCCTGCACTTCTACGCCGGCGTTCTCATCGCACCCCTCCTGCTGATCGCCGCCGCCAGCGGCCTGCTCTACGCGCTCTCGTTCCAGGCCGAGAAGATCGTCTACGCGCACGAGCTGGAGGTCCCCGTCGGCGACAAGGCCCTGCCGCTCTCGCAGCAGGTCCACGCCGCCACCAAGGTCAACCCCAACGGCACCGTCACCGCCGTCTGGCCCTCCTCCGAGCCCGGCGCCACCACCCGCGTCCTCATGGCCGACCCCGACGTCGAGGAGGGCAAGTCCCTCGCCGTCTTCGTCGACCCGTACACCGCCGAGATACGCGGACAGCTGCCCAGCTACGGCGGCTCCGGCGCCCTTCCGCTGCGCACCTGGATCGACGAACTCCACCGCGATCTGCACCTCGGTGACCTCGGCCGCAACTACAGCGAGCTGGCCGCCAGCTGGCTGTGGGTGATCGCCCTCGGCGGTCTGGCGCTCTGGATCGGCCGCAAGCGCAAGAACCGCCGGTCGCTCGTCATCCCCGAGCGCGGCCCGAAGTCCCGCCGCCGCACGCTGTCCTGGCACGGCACGGTCGGCCTGTGGGCCGTCACCGGACTGGTCCTGCTCTCCGCCACCGGTCTGACCTGGTCGCGGTACGCGGGCGAGAACATCGGCGCCGTCCAGGACCAGCTCGGCGGCGCCACCCCGACCGTCTCCGCGGCCCTCGAAGGCGCGGCCGGCGGCTCCTCGGAGCACGAGGGCCACGGCGGCGGTCACCAGGCCCCGGCCGCCAAGGGCCCGGACGTCGGCATCGACCGGATCGTCGAGGCGGCCCGCGCGAAGGGCATCGAGGGCAAGATGTCCGTCGTCCTGCCCTCCGAGGGCAAGGGCTACGTCGTCAAGGAGACCGACGCCCAGTTCCCCGTCCACCTGGACTCGGTGGCGGTGAACCCGGCCGACGGCACGGTCATGGACGAGCTCCGGTTCGCCGACTACCCGGTGCTCGCCCAGCTGACCCGCTTCGGCATCGACGCCCACACGGGTGTCTTCCTGGGCCTGTTCAACCAGCTGGCGCTCGCGGCCCTGGCGCTCTCGCTGATTCTGCTGATCCTGTGGGGCTACCGGATGTGGTGGCTGCGCCGCCCCGGCCGGCCGGTCGCGCGCGGGGCCTGGCGGAAGGTTCCGGTGACGATGCTGCTGCCGCTGCTCGCGGCGACGGCCCTCGTGGGCTGGTTCGTCCCGATGCTGGGCATCAGCCTGCTGGCGTTCCTGGTGGTCGACCTCGCCCTCGGCCTGGTGGCCAGGGCGAGGTCCCGGGCCTGATCAGGGCGTGTACTTGTAGCCGACCCGCCGCACGGTCTGGATCGTGTGGCGGTGCTCGGCGCCCAGCTTGCGGCGCAGCCGGGCGACATGGACGTCGACGGTCCGCCCGTCGCCCACATGCCCGTACCCCCAGACCGTCGTGACCAACTGGTCGCGGGTGTGCACCCGGTGGGGGTGGGCGACGAGGTGGGCGAGCAGCTCGAACTCGAGGTACGTGAGATCCATCGGCTGCCCGTCCAGCACGGCGATCCGCTGCGCGCCGTCGATGGCCACCGGCCCCTGCTCCTCGGCCACGGGGCCGGGGGCCGAAGCGGGCACCTCCTGGTCGACGGGCAGCAGCACCAGGTACCCGACCATCGGCGGCCGACCGGGCAGTGTGGGCAGCGCGTTCGGAGGCGCGGGAAGCAGCGTGGCGCCCGGCGGCAGGAAGTCCGCGACCCGGGAGAGGTCGACGACCTCGTCGGGATCGACGGCACGAAGCCGGGGCCGGAGGGGACGGACGGCGGTCAGGGACGCGGTACCGGTCTGGGTGTGGGCCATGAGGGCTCAGCTCTTTCGCGCGAAGAAACGAACGGACGGGGTGTCGTACGTCATGCGCGTCGGCCGAAGGCCGCGGAACCGGACGGAGGCCGGTCGGGCGTTAAGGGGTCGACGCGTTCCTCACGCGCCGACAGCACCGGTCGAAGTCGTGGTGCTGCCGGGAAGGCCAGAACGGCTCGAGGTCGTGGCGACCCGTCGCGGTGTCGTTCTGCTTGCTGGCCATATTCCTATTGAACCAGAAGGGAATGCCGTCGACGAGTCCCACCCCGGCCAAACCTCCTGTCGTCCCTGCCACATACGAGAGGGGGCGCCCACCGTGAACGGTGGGCGCCCCTTCGGGATCCGGGTGGATCAGACCTGGCCGGCCTTCTCCAGGGCCTCGCAGCAGGTGTCCACCAGGAGGCGGGTCACCGTGTACGGGTCCACGTTCGCGTTCGGGCGGCGGTCCTCGATGTAGCCCTTCTGGTCCTGCTCGACCTGCCACGGGATACGGACCGAGGCGCCGCGGTCCGAGACGCCGTAGGAGTACTTGTCCCACGGGGCGGTCTCGTGCAGACCCGTCAGACGGTCGTCGATGCCGGCGCCGTAGTTCTTGACGTGGTCGAGCGGCTTCGAGCCCTCGCCCAGCGACTCGCACGCGGTGATGATCGCGTCGTAGCCCTCGCGCATCGCCTTCGTCGAGAAGTTGGTGTGCGCGCCCGCGCCGTTCCAGTCGCCCTTCACCGGCTTCGGGTCCAGCGTCGCCGAGACGTTGAAGTCCTCGGCCGTGCGGTAGAGCAGCCAGCGGGCCACCCACAGCTGGTCCGCGACCTCCAGCGGCGCCAGCGGGCCGACCTGGAACTCCCACTGACCCGGCATGACCTCGGCGTTGATGCCGGAGATGCCCAGACCCGCCTTCAGGCAGTTCTCCAGGTGCGCCTCGACGACGTCACGGCCGAAGATCTCGTCGGCGCCGACACCGCAGTAGTAGCCCCCCTGCGGGGCCGGGAAGCCGCCGACCGGGAAGCCGAGCGGGCGCTCGCCGTCGAAGAAGGTGTACTCCTGCTCGATGCCGAAGATCGGCTCCTGAGCGGCGTACTTCGCGTAGACCTCGGCCAGCGCGGCACGCGTGTTGGACTCGTGCGGCGTCATGTCCGTGTTGAGGACCTCGCACATCACCAGGATGTCGGCGCCGCCGCGGATCGGGTCCGGGCAGACGAAGACCGGCTTGAGGACACGGTCCGAGGCGTGGCCCTTGGCCTGGTTCGTGCTGGATCCGTCGAAGCCCCAGATCGGCAGCTCCTCCAGGGTCGCGCCCGCGCCCGGCAGAATCTTCGTCTTGGAACGAAGCTTCGCGGTCGGCTCGGTGCCGTCGATCCAGATGTACTCAGCCTTGAAGGTCACGGGGCCTCATCCTTTGGCGTGCTGCTGCGGGGTTTGCTGCGGCTCGCGACGCTGCGAGAGCTGCGTTGTGTGTCTGCGCGCAGCTTCGCAACACGGGATTTCCCGCCCGTTGCCCGTTTGTGAACCCCGTGTTACCGGAGCCCCGGCATGTTCGCGTCACCTCGGTGAACCCCTGAGGCGGCGGCCGTGGGTGCCCGGGCCGCTCACCAGGATCCATTCCGCATTGAGATCCAAGCTCGACGGCAAAAGAAACAGTTTGAGTGCCGGAGTAGGTCCCTGTCTTGATTTTCACGAAGTTCCTCGGCCTTGGGCAGGCTGGACAGGGAGCGTGGAGCGTATGCAGCTGCGCTACAACTTTCGTGTGTATCCGGATGCCTCGCAGCGCTCCGCGCTGGCGAAGGCGTTCGGGTGTGCTCGCGTGGTGTGGAACGACTGTCTGCGTGATCGCAGAGAGGCGCATGCGGCGGGCCTGCCGTATGTGAAGTCGTCGGAGTTGTCCCGAGTGCGTATCACGCAGGCCAAGCGCACCGAAGAACGCGCCTGGCTGGCGGACGTGTCGGCGGTCGTGCTGCAACAGTCCTTACGGGATCTGGACACCGCCTACAAGAACTTCTTCGACTCCGTCGGCGGTAGACGCAAGGGCCGGAGGGTGTCCCCACCCCGGTACAAGTCGAAGAAGGACACGCGCCAGTCGATCCGGCTGAACACCAACGCCTTCTCGCTCCAGGAGGACGGCCGCGTGTATGTGGCCAAGATCGGCCCCATCAAGGTGAAGTGGTCGCGGCGGCTTCCGGCCGCACCCACGTCCCTCACGGTCATCCTGGATTCGTCCGGTCGGTACTTCATGAGTTTTGTCGTGAACACAGAACCGGAGGTTCTGCCCGAGGGCGAGTCCGAGGTCGGCATCGACCTGGGACTCACTACCTTCGCCGTCCTGTCCGACGGCACGAAGATCTCGTCTCCGAGGTTCCTGCGTCGCGCCGAGAAGAAGCTCAGGAGACTGCAGAAGGACGTCTCCCGGAAGTTGAAGGGGTCGAAGAACCGGGCCAAGGCTCGGATCAAGTTGGCGCGGCAGCACGCCAAAGTGGCCGACCGGCGTCGGGACTGGCACCACAAGGCATCCACAGAGATCATCCGCGACAACCAAGCGGTGTATGTGGAAGACCTCGCGGTAGCCGGGCTTGCCCGCACACGTCTGGCCAAGTCCGTACACGACGCTGGATGGTCCGCGTTCGTGAACATGCTGGAGTACAAGGCTGCCAGACACGGACGGTACTTCGGGAAGATCGGCCGCTTCGAGCCCACCTCCCAGGTCTGCTCCGCCTGCGGCATCAAGGATGGCCCCAAGCCTCTCCATATCCGGGAGTGGACCTGCAAAGCATGTGGAGCCGTCCATGATCGCGACGACAACGCATCCAAGAACACCCTGGCCGCTGGACGGGCGGACAGGCTAAACGCCTCGCGGAGCGCAGGTAAGACCAGGACGAGAGTCCCGGCACCGCGCGATGAAGCAGGAAGCCACCGAGACGGTCACGCGACCGTGGCAGGAATCCCTGCCCGATAGGGCAGGGAGCACGTCAATCAGCCTTCCTGCTTTTCTCGGAGGCGCTGTGCGACCACATGGGCGTTCAGCAGTGAGCCGAGGCCGGCGGCCTCGACACGCCGTACGAGCTCGGCATACGTCGTTCCGAGAGCCTCCGCCGTGCGGCCCAGGTGCCAGTCGCCGGCCGCGAGACGGTGCAGCAGATGGCCCCGTCGGATCTGGTTCTCGGAGAGCCGGAACGTCTTCAGATACAGCGTCCGGCCCTTGCGGTCGGTGATCAGCTCGCCGATGTGCTGCTCCTGGCCCGCCCGCTGGAACGGAGGGAGGAACCGGTACAGATCGTAGGAATCCATCCGATACACCCGCTCGAAGGCGTACGAGGTCCCCAGCAGGTCCCGCGCCATCAAACCGTCGTGCGCCTCGGCCCAGGACCGTTCCTGCGCCCGGGCCGCCGCCCGCAGATCCGCGACGGTGCGCACGGAGCCCGCCTCGTCCCGGATGCGCGCCGTGAACTCCGGTACCGGGGCGCCGTAGAACGCGTACTGGTGGACCAGCTCCCCGTACAGGTCCTCGACCAGCGTCGGGTGGAGGACGCGGTAGTCGTCCGGGTGGGGGACGACGAAGGCGGCGGCCAGGGCGTCGGCGACGTACAGCATCAGGCCGCACTGCCCCGGGTGGATCTCGAAGATCCGCAGCGCCTCCGCCAGCCCCGGCACGCTCCACCCCGCGTACGCCGCCTCGGCCCGCGGCGACAGCCCCCGGCGTACCGCCTGCTGGGACCACTCGTCCCAGACGACGGACGGGCCGCCGAAGTGGAGCGCCAGATAGCCCTCCAGAGCGAGGTGGAGCGGCAGGAAACGCAGCCGCTTCTCCGCCCGCCCGTTCCTGTGCCCGCGCTTGGCGAGACGGTGGTGGCGGCGCACGGGAACGGCCCGCGGCTCGTCGTCCCCGAGCCGGGTCCCGTACGTCGCCGATTCGGCGCCGTCCCCCGACCAGTCCGCGACGAAGCCGTGCGGAATGTACGAGGTGTACGTCGTACGGTCCCCCAGGTCGACCGAGCCGCCGGCCCCGTACACCTCACGGTGGAGCCGCAGCCCCTCCACCGGCTCGGCCCTGACGAGCGGGACCAGCCGGACACCGCCCCAGACCTGTGCGGGGCGGACCTCCAGACCGGTGAGATCGATCCGCGTCATCGAGGCGCCCCCTTCAGGAACAGCTCCACCCTCCGGTCCAGATAGGCCAGCAGCTCCGCGAGCCCCGTCCGCCCCTCGGCGAACTGCGCGATCTCCACCAGCGCGGCCAGGTCCTCCGCGTCCCGGATCCCGGCCGTCGGCACGCTCGGCGCCAGCCGGCGCACGTCGAAACCGGCCGCGTCGTATACGGGGTTCACATGGACCGCGCTCGTCCGGCGCTCCGGGTCGAGCCGGGTACGCCAGACGCGCAGCACCTCGCCCGCGAGCCCGGGCGGGGCGTTGTCCCAGCCGTCCGAGACGATCACCAGCCGGTCGGGGGCGGGAGCCGGGCCCTCCAGGGCGTCGAGGATCCTCGTCCCCAGCGGAGACGGTCCCCACGGCCGTACGAGCAGCGGATCGGTGGCGCCCGAGGTCCAGTGCGCGGAGTACGCCCCCGGTGCCGCGAGCTCTTCGAGGAGGAAGTGGCAGCCCAGGGCGACCGCCAGCGGGCGGCGGCGCTTCACGGCCGAGCCGGAGGCGGAGTAGCTGTCGTCGAGGACCGCCGCGACCCGTCCCCAGGTCCCGGCGTACGGCCCGGCCACGCGACGCGCGGCCGCCCGCAGCGCGGCCGTCAGCTCGGCGCGCCGCGCCACCCTCTCCCCGAAGGGGAGGGAGAGGACGTAGAGCGCGAGCCGGGTCAGCGGCATGACGGTCAGATCGCTCGCCCGCTCCATCCGCAGCCGTTCGAGGCGGGTCATCCGGGGCGCGATCCGCTCCAGGAAGAGCGCCCGGGGCACGCCGTGCTTCGCGGCGAACCCTTCGGCGACGGTGAACGGCAGCTCGTACAGCGCGCCCTGTTCGTAGTGCGCGCGGCGGTGGGCGTCCAGGAAGGCGTGCTCGTAGCGGACCCGGCGGCCGGGCGCGAAGAGGAAGTCGCCCGATTCGGCGGCTGCGTCGCGGAAGGGGAGATGCGCGTGCCGGGCGGCGGTCTTCAGGCCGGCGCGGTACTTGACGGCGTCGTGGCCGAGGTCGGCGCGGCCGGCGAGCCAGTCGCGGACGATCGCGCGCGTACGGCGGTTGTTGACCTTCGCGGCGCGCAGGGCGCTGAACAGCCGGTAGACCCGCTGCGGGGGCAGCAGCGCGAGCCGTGCGGCGATGAGCCGCCCCTCGGCGCGCTTCTCGACGGGCCCGCCGGCCTCGTCCGCGGTACGCAGCAGCTGCTCGACGATCGTCGCGGCGTTGTGGTCGTTGATGTCGAGCGCGAGCGCGGCGGCGTACACCGGGCGGTAGTTGACGCGGACGTACTCGTGGAGGAAGGCGAGGGACAACCGCTGTTCACCGGCCGAGGAGCGGAACTCCCGCTGTCCGCTGGCGGTGACGGCCGCGTTGACGAAGAGCAGGACGTCCTCGGCGGCGATGAGGTCGGAGAGCGTCTCCGTCGGCGTGGTCGTGGGTTCCCTCGCAGTGGCATGGGTGCCGGCCGGGGAATGGGGGAGCGAACAGCGAAATCGTTGCTTTAAAGGCAGGTCCCGGAAGTCGCACCGGAGTCCCGCGGCCGGCGGACGAAACGTAACACCGGGGGAGGGGAGGGGTGCCAGTGGATTTGCGGTCCCCGATGTCGGTCGCGCGCGGCAGACTGGTCCCATGACCAAGCTCCCGGGCGTGAAGCCCCGTATCGGACTCCTCGGCACCGGCCCCTGGGCCGCCCGCGCCCACGCGCCCGCGCTCGCCGCGCACGACGGGGTCGAGTTCGTCGGGGTGTGGGGACGGCGGCCCGAGGCGGCGGCCGAGATCGCCGCCGCGTCCGGGACGACCGTGTACGAGGACGTGGACGCGCTCTTCGCGGCGTGCGACGCCGTCGCCTTCGCCCTGCCCCCGGACGTGCAGGCTCCGCTCGCCGTCCGGGCGGCGGCCGCCGGCTGTCATCTGCTCCTGGACAAGCCCGTGGCCACGACGCCCGAGGCGGCGCGGGAGGTGGCCGACGCGGTCGCGAAGGCCGGGGTCGCGTCGGTGGTGTTCTGCACGCTGCGGTTCGCCGAGCCGACGGGGCGTTGGATCGACGAACAGGCGGCGGCGGGCGGCTGGTTCCTGGGGGAGGCGCACTGGCTGGGCTCGCTGTACGGCCCCGGATCCCGGAGCGCGTACGCGGACTCGCCGTGGCGGCGTGAGAAGGGCGGTCTCTGGGACGTCGGCCCGCATGTGCTCTCCGTGTACCTGCCGGTGCTCGGCGACGTCACCGAGGTGACGGCCGTGCGGGGCCCTGCGGACACCCGGCACCTGGTCCTGCGGCACGCCTCGGGCGCGAGCAGCACGGCGACGCTGACCCTCTCCGCCCCGCCGGAGGCGGCGGAGGCCGCGCTCACCCTGTTCGGGGAGCGGGGCAGGGCGGTGCTGCCGGCGTGGGACGGCGCGTTGGGTGCGTTCGCCGGGGCGGTGGACGCGCTCGTCGAGTCGGCCCGGACGGGGGTACCGCACGGCTGCGACGCCCGGTTCGGGGTGCGGCTCACGGAGATCCTGACCCTGGCGGAGGAGGCGGTGGGCCCCGAGGGACCCACCGCCTGACACCGGACCCGAGCGCCCCACCGCCTCACGCCGCGCTTGGGTCGTTCCTAGCCGACGCGCTCGATCCGGGCCTTGCGGATCAGGAACTTTCCGGGTTCGCGGACCTGCTCGAAGGCCGCGTTGTTGAGGAGTACGCAGCTGCCGGAGACGGAGGTGACCTCGACGGTGGTCGACTGCGCGTTGTCGAGGTTGGTCACCTTGAGACGGGTGCCGAGCGGGAACTGGTTGCTCGACGCTGCCGGGGCTCCGCCCTCGCCGGAGAGGGTGACGGTGGAGCCGGCACAGACGACGTCTCCGGAGCCGGTGTCCCCGGCCCCGCCGCCGGCGGGCGGGGCGGACTCGGCGGGCGGCGCGGTCGTCGCGGGCGGCGCGGCCTGCGTGGGCGGTGCGGCCGGCGGGGCGGCCTGCGCCGGGGGAGCCGCCTCGGCCCCGCCCCCGCACCCGGACGCCGCCTGCTTGCGCCGGATCTCGGCGATCACCGCCTCCCGGTTGGCGATCCGCGCCTGCGACAGCGCGTCAGGGTTGGCGCGCTGGTCCGCGATGAACCGCTCGTTGTTCGCGAGCGCCGTTGCCAGGCCGTCGCAGGCCACGGACGCCTGACTCGTACCGGCCACGACCACCGCGGTTCCCCCGGCGAGTACGAGGGCACTGGTCAACAGCGCGATCTTCTTCTTCCGGCTGAGCGTTTTCCTGCGTGACACGTGAGGCTCCGTTCGATTCCTGTCGGTTCCTGTGGCGTCAGATACGAGGAGCCCTCCGGTTCTGCTCAACGCAGTGCGGAATCAAGGGCGTTGCACAGTGCGTCGAGTGCCCCGCCGTACAGCCGCTCGGGCGGCGTCGCATACCCCACGACCAGCCCGTCCTGTCGTTCCGGGCCTTGCCGCGCGTCGTCGCGTACGCGATCCGCCGTGTCCGGATGCTGGTACGCGCCCAGTCCTTCCACCGCGACCCCGTGCCGCTCCGCCGCCGCGAGCGCCGCGCGTTCCGTCCCCGGCGGGAGCTCCACCACCGCGTGCAGTCCGGCCGCGATCCCCGTCACGCGCACCTCCGGCACCCGTTCGGCGAGGGCCGCCACCAGGAGGTCGCGGCGCTCGCGATGGCGCCGGCGCATCCGCCGGACATGCCGGTCGTACGCGCCCGAGCCGAGGAAGTCGGCGAGGGTGAGCTGCTCGGTGGCGGAGGAGTACGGTTCGCGCTCGCCCTTCGCCGCCACCACACCGTCCACCAGCCCGCCCGGCAGCACCATCCAGCCGATCCGGAGGGTGGGGGAGAGGCTCTTGCTGACGGACCCGATGAGGGCCACACGGTCGGGGTCGAGGCCCTGGAGGGCACCGACGGGCCGGCGGTCGTAGCGGAACTCCCCGTCGTAGTCGTCCTCCAGGACGAGCCCGCCGGCCGCCCGCGCCCAGTCCACGACGGCCGAACGCCGCTCGGGCTGCAGCGGCCCGCCCGTCGGGAACTGATGCGCGGGCGTGAGCAGGACGGCGCCCGACCCGCGCGGGATCTCGTCGACGCGCGCCCCCTCCTCGTCGACGGCCACCGGCAGGGTACGGACCCCGGCCTCGGCGAGCAGCCCCCGGTGGAAGGGGAGCCCGTACGCCTCCACCGCCCAGGGGCGGGCGCCGACGACCCGGGCGAGGAGCCGCAGGGCGTGGGCCGCGCCCGAGCAGACGACGATCCGTTCCGGGGTGGTCCGCACCCCGCGCACCCGCGCCAGATACCCGGCGAGCTCCCGACGCAGCTCCACCCGGCCCCGGGGATCGCCGATGCCGAAGGCGTCGTGGGGCGGGGGGGGGGGGGGGCCCCCCCCCCCCCCCCCCCCCCCCCGGGGGGGGGGGGGG
>NZ_JBHJTL010000044.1:0-65897 GCF_042264065.1 Streptomyces sp. NPDC056222
ACGGCCGGCCGTGCGCGGAGGGCTGCACGGTTCGGGGCTAGCCTTCGTACGGGCCGAGGAAGCGTGTGCCGTTTAGGTGAATTAGATGATCAGGATCGTCCGCGACCCAAGCCTCAGTCTCCCAAGCAAGCTCAGGAAGCCACTGGCGCATCCCCTCACGCGTCTCGAAGCAATTCACGAAAACGAGTCCCGCTACAGGCGTGGCAAATAGGCTTTGCAGGGAACGATGACGCTCATCATCGAACGGGCCCTTGCTTTTTACAGCCTCCATGAGGAAGAGCCACTCGCGGACTTCGTCGTAGAGGACAAGGTCCGGCATTCGGCCGTGGGGATCGAAAGTCAGTCCAAGCGTCTCCTCGAAAATCCTTTCCTCGAAGAGAGGGTGCTTCCCCCGGGTGTCTCCGAGGTAGAGCACCTTCGCGTTGGGTGCAAAGCGCGGCACAAATTCCTCGACCATTTTCTTCAACAACGGATTCTGCCCAGAAGGGGAGAGCAGGAACTCTTCCCCGTCAGGCAGATCAATGGAGATCATGGCGGCGTGGAGGGCTTCCGCCCGCGCCCTAACTGCCTTCGATGCTCCATCGAGAAATCCCTCCAGGGCATTCTCGAAAACGTCCGTGCCATATGACCTGACCGCTTGAAGGGCCTCATCAGACAGACAATACTCGTTGAGTTGCGAGTTTGTGGCGATATTCAAGTTGTCCGCATTGAGGACCGCGAATCCGTTGTCAACCCATTGACGCAGGGTCTTTTTGCGGAAATCTTCCCGGCTACCGGTGGCGTAGGGCTTGGCCCAATGCACGCCAGACCAGTCCATGATCTTCTGCACACCAAGACGTGGGGTAGTCGAGTCGGCCCAGTGGTCTCCCGGCTTCAGGCCAGCAAGCGCGAGCAGCGTCACGGCACTGCGGACGTTATGTCGCTGCGCGTCGAACCCGAAGCTCTTCAGTAGCGCCCGTGCGGTGCCGATGGTCGCTATAGTCTCGTCGATTTCGTTGCCGGTGGTCACGCGGTGGAGTCTGGCATGTCTGGGAAGAGTTTGGCCACCATGGCATCCAGCGCCTCCTGGCTAGGCAGACCATCGGGTGCTGTCTTGGCGAGAAGAATTAGGTCCTCGCGCGAGGGGAATGGGAGGCGGCGCAGGTCGCCCGCGTTAACCTGTGTGTGGCCCGAGAACGCTCGGAAATATCGATCCAATACGGTCGAGTTCAGCCAGAGCATGAGACCGCGAGCGAGATTCCGCTCGAGCGGATTACTAGATTCATGCAGATAGTTCGTCTTGTTGTCGAATGCGACCCTGCTGGGGCCGTCCCAGAGCGCAGCAACGACACGCCGGCGGTCCTCCTTCGCAGTTTGACGTTTCACGACAACATACGGACCTGGAGGAAGAAGTTGGCGGATTGCAGCATCGTCGATGGCGACGAACCCCTGCGGCTTTCTCGCGTTCACTTGCGGCCAATCGATCCCGCCGGACCGAATGTTTGACTGATAAATCATCGGAGTGACACCGAGAATGTCCAAGTCGTCAGTCAGATACTGACGGTTGCGGAAATCGACCACCTTTCCCGTGCTGACGCCGATACCGAGATCGGCCAGAGTGAATCTCGCTGCCGATGGTACTGGCACGCCTTCGGTGAAGTGTACGATTTTGTCATCGTCTTCGTCTTGGACAATCGTCGAGAACGGCACAGGGCGCACAATGGGATCCTCGTCTTGCGCAACCGATTTCGAGAGGGTCACATTGGAAATCTGAGGTCTCGAAGTGAAGACAACAATTACATTCTCCTGCTTCACCTTCGTGTCCGCGAATACCTTGGTGCGGCTTTCGAATTCATGGAGCGCGTCGAGACTTGCCGTCGATAGCAGCCAGTGGCGGAATTGGCGATAGTAAGGCCCGCTTGCCCATGAGCGGGGAACAATGAAGACTCCCTGCCCGTCCTTCTTGAGCGAAGCAACTGCCCGCGCCCAAAAGGCCACGTAGAGGTTTGGGGTATCGACGACGCGCGCGGCTGTTGCAAGCCGTGCAGGCGAATCTGAGGCAAGCTTTCCGTACGGCGGATTGGCGATCACGAGGTCGAATGGATCATCCAATTTCGCGCCCTCGTAAAGCAAGTAGTCACCTTCGACTAGGTCGTAGGAAATACCGTAGGCGGCTCGGCATTCCTCGAGAGTGGCGCGTAGGTAGGGCGTGAGGAAGGGATCGGCTTCCACAGCCACGACGTGGACTGCAACGTCGGGTCGCTCGGTGTGCAGCCGATGGACGAGAGCAGCGCTCAGAGACCCCGCGCCAGCCCCTGGATCGAGTACCCGGACGGTGCCGCCGAGGTCGTCGACTCGAAGCATTGAGGCCATCAGCGCGGCAGCCTTCACGGGAGTGAAGAACTGCCCTAGTGCTGCTTGGGTACTCGGGTCTAGTTGGCCGAGAGCAGCTTGGCGCCGGGTCTCAGTGCTGGCGATCAGATCCACGCGTAGAGACTAACCGGCTCACGCTCGAAGGGCGGTACCGGACGGCGCAGACCACGAGCAACACCCTCCGTCTTGCAAGAGCCGGGGTACCCGGACCTGCCCGTCGACTGCGCAGCTGACGAACCCGCGTGAGCAACAGAGACTCTTCGCAGCGACGGGGGAGATGCTGTCGCATGCATCACATGACCGGAAGGACTGCGGCTCAATGCCTCGGATCTAAGTCGCTCGCGCACCAATCGTTCTGTTGGCCACTAGGAAGCCGCGCTGAATTCCATCAGGTACTCGGATAGTGCCGTGGTGCACATCGCGGGGACCAATCTCCTGGAATGCCTGGTCGGCGACAAGGGTTCAGTCCCATACCGCGTAGCCCCCTGCGTTCGCGTCATCCTGACTTGGGAGAATTCCTAAGGCGGTGGTTGGATCCCGTGGACTACCTGTGGGCGGCTACTCGCCAAATGGCCGCCTGCAAGGCCCTGAACAGCGACGTTGCCTCAGTTTCAAGGGCCTCCGGAGCCGTGGGCGCAGGCGTGCAGCACAGAGGTGTCTGGGACGGTGTCTGGGAGCCTCTGTGCGTTGGTGCTCAGCAACGTTTGCCGAGGTGGACGCCGGCAGCCTTGGGCGGGCTGCTAGGCGATGGCCCCGGCTTGCTGCTACGCGGCGTGTTCACAGCATTGGGTACCGTCCGAGCCGGTCGATCAGTCTCTAGTGGGGTGGCATGCACAACGAGCGGCTATCTGATGAGGAGCTGGAGCTGTTCGTCCAGTACCTGCATCGTTTCGCGAACCACGACGTGGACATCTTCTTGAGGCTGGAAGCCGGGGATCCCGAGCACCCCGTCTACGTGATGTTCGGCAGGGACTATCCCCCGGTCGGGGAGGCCTCGGACTATCGGCGGCCGTTCGCGGACCGGCGACAGGTGACATCTAAATCTGACATCAACGACGGTGGTTGACAGCGGTCCTGTACGGCCCTTCGTGGTGTCCGCGAGCCGGGATACACCCTTACCGGCCGTGGTCCGCGCGAGCTTACAAAGCGGGTGTCGATCGAGCGTCGCACGCTCGGATGCCGCGAGCAGAGGTCGACTGCCAGTGCCCGGTGGGAGGGTGCTGTCAGCAGGACGCACTCTTCGACTTGCCGGAGACACCTCCGGAGCACGCCGTGATCGCTCGCTTCCAGCTGGGCGGCGACGGTCTTGGTGAATCTGACCAGTGGTCACAGGTGTTCGAGGTCGAGCGGTCGATGGGTGCCGCGGTCGCCGCCGCTGGTGTTGGCGAGGTTGACGGCAATGAGTTCGGCGGGGGTGAGGTTGTGATCTTCGCCTATGGGCCTGATGCGGACGCCTTGTATCGGGTGATGGAGCCGGGCTTGCGTGCGCTTCCGTTTCGGCCGGCGCACGTTGTGCTGCGTTATGGGGAGCCTGATGACGGAGTCGTGAGCGAGCGGGTTGAGCTCTGAGCACGCGTGCCAGATGTGTGCCAGATCGAGCGGTCAGCCACGGTCACTTGAGGAACGTCACGGGGTCCACAGCTCGTAGGAACCGTCGCAGCGCCCAAGTGGGATGAGCTGCGGTGATGGCTCAGGTGTCGGTGCCAGGCTTACAAAGCAGATGTCGGCGGTTCGAAACCGTCCGCGCCCACCAGCAGGAAGCACGACGAAGGCCCAGGTCACCGGTACTGAACCGGGAGCCTGGGCCTTGTTCTTTCCTCAGTCGCGGAGGCGGGGAAGAAGCGCTGTCCGCGGGTGTCGGCCGGTGGGGTGCTGGGGCTGGGAACTCTCATCCCGTCTGCCATCGACCCGGGGCAAGCCGAGCAGACACGGCACCGGGCGTCCAGGTCGTCCGTACGGTGGCGCGCTCCATCTGGACGCCTGGCAGCGCGCCCGATCCACGTACGTTCGGGTCGACAGCAGACGGGATGGGAGTTGGAGAAACTGGTGGGCTGGGCCAGCGGGGTAGCATCCCGCATGCCCATTTCGTGGAGCTCCAGCGTCGAGGTGTTCGCGCAGCTGCTGAGGCGGCATGGGGTCGAGCCGGACGCCGTACGCGATGTTGACGCTGCGTGGGATGCCTTCGTGGCATTTCTCCAGGTCGAGTTGGCAGGCATCGAGCAGCCCGAGAACGACGGCGATGGCTTCATCGTCGAGTGGGGCAACTGGGACTGGAACGACGATCAGCCGTCGCTGTCCTTCGGGCGCCTGCTCGCGGTCAGTGATCGCGGAGACCGAGATGATCCTTACTGGCAGCCCGAGTACTGGAAGGCTGAGCTGCAGCTCATCTTCAACGAGGACCGCGAATGGGCTGACCTCAGCAGCATCGGCTTTCAAGACACCGGATACGACCACAGCAAGATCGGCGCTCCGCGAGCCATCGCTCTCGAAGAGATGCGCCGTTTCATCGAGTCCTACCCGCAGCTGGCCGCCATGTGGAGGGCCGAACCGGCTCGCAGCGAGTTGGCCATCGAGCGAGCGGGGTAACAGCACCGTGCCCCATCCGTGCTCGATCACGCGGAAAGCCACGGTGCCGAGCGGGCTCAACGCATCAGAACGGCCCCTGACCGTATGTCCTGGTCAGGGGCCGTTTCACCTGGCGGTGGGTGTGGGATTTGAACCCACGGTGACTTGCGCCACGACGGCTTTCAAGATTGTCCGCCGAAAGCGGTCAGCGGCTCAGGCCATGCTTGTGCAGCGCGGCCGATGCCCGGAAGCGGATGCGCCCGCATTGCTCGCGATCTTCCTCCGGAGTGTCCTCGGAGCAGCAGCAGTGGGATGCAAGCCGACGAAGATCTTCGGCGTCCAGCCACAGTGGGACACGTCCGCTGGCCCTCTCGGCTTCCGGCTCTGTCGGCTTGATGTCAGGCATGAGCCGCAGCCTAGCCGTGCCCGCTGCGTGGCCGATCCTGTGGGAGACCCGGAGTCCGAGGACGGCCCAGACCACCCCTGGTGAGCATCCGTCTGACACCTGGGCACCCGGCACTTCCGCCATGAACCGGCCGCCGAGGGGCCGCCTTTCTGCGGTGCGGCGAGGTTGCCGACGACGTCATGAGACAGCGCATCGAGTTCTGACCGTGTGTGCCGGATGCGTGCCAGATCGAGCGGTCAGCCACGGTCACTGGAGGGCCACCGAGGTGGTAGCGCCCCTCGGCAGCCGTCGCAGCACGCAGGCTGGCTGAGCTGGGATGACGGCTGGGACGTCGCTGCCAGGCATACAAAGCAGATGTCGGCGGTTCGGAACCGTCCGCGCCCACCAGTACAACGGCCCCGCAGCGAGTCGCTGCGGGGGCCTTTGACGGTAGTGGCTGACGGCAGTCGCTTTGATGGCGCTCATCCCTGGCCCGCGCAGAACACCGACCAAAGCCGCTCCGGCCTCATGCCGCAACTCACGGTGCCGGGCGACAACGCGACTGATCGCCGGGGGCCGATGCCTGGCAGCGGCTCACGCTCTCCGTGAGCCACCCGTATCACCGGGCCGGCCAAGCCGCTGCTGCAGATGAACGGGGTACTACGGCAGGCGACGGGCGAGACGCATTTGGTGTGTTCAGCCCGCATGCGCTTGAGTGTCCACGTCAAATCGGTAATGAGTGCAAGGGGTTGACGTTGAGTAAGGCAGCACGGGGGATCGTGGCCGGAGTGGTGCTGATGGCCGTACTGACGGCGTGTGGTGGTTCGGACGACGGCCTGGATTCCTTCCGCGGGGACGGCGACAAGCCCCCGGTCACGCTGACGCCGGACATGGTCCGCACCGCCCTCCCCAGCAAGGCCAGCGCCCCCAAGGGCTTCGAGGGCGACGACATCGAGGTCGAGGTCGGCGACGAGGCCGTCGAGGCGTGCACCGGATCGACCGAGTCCAACTGCGGCGGGCTGCTCAGTATGGGCGGCACCGACTTCGACACGGATGACAGCGGCCGGAGCGACAGCTCCGAATTCGACGGTGAGGTCGTTTTCGGCATCCTGGCCTTCCAGAGCCCGGGCGACGCCAGCGCCACGTACAAGGCCCTGGTCACCGAGGAGCGCAGCAAGGCCGAGAAGGACGGAAAGAAGGCGAAGCCGGTGGAGATCGACGCGGGCGCCGAGGAGACCGATGCCTTCGAGGACGCCGACGGCGAGACCATGGTCATGATGCGGATCGGCAGCGTCGTCGCCGTGGTGAACGGCGACGGCACCTTCGTGGAGAAGCCGAACTACAACGACTTCGCGAAACTCCAGATCGACCGGCTGAAGAAGACCGCCCAGGGCATGAACCCCGACGCATGATCCGCCAGCCTCCAAAGCTCCGGCCCGCGCGGCCGCCGGGCCGGAGCGGAGGAGGGAACGGCGGGTACCCGGCTGCGCGTCCTTCATGTGAGCGGCGTGTACCTCGTTCACGCGCGTGATGTTGAGCATGCCGCGTTCTGCCTAGCCGGACCGAGCGACGACGGGACCTGGCCAAGCCTATGCACCCTGCTGCCCCTTGGGCGGAGCGCTGCTGACGGCAGTCTCTGACGGCAACGCCAGGGATCATGGACGGTCTTGAACGGCCCTCGCTGCATGAGTCCTGCCTCGCCATTGCTCAGCCAGGCATCCCCGCCCACCAGCAGGAAGCACGACGAAGGCCCAGGTCACCGGTGCTGAACCGGGAGCCTGGGCCTTGTTCGTTCCTTGGCGGCGGGAGGAGGAGGGGCGTCGTGCCAGATGTGGAGTGCCGTTCGCGACTGCGTCGATCTCATGGTGTGGCGCTGCCCGCGCGGACGAAGTCGAGGTACTCATCACCGGCGACGCCGGCGTTCACCCAGCGATCACGACGTGCGCCCGCCTGAGCTTCCGCTTCAGCCATCGCGGCAAGCTCGTCAGCACTGACAGTGAGCTCCACCCCGAATTCGTTGTCGGGGTCCAGTGGCGGGAACTCCAGCAGATCGCAAAACTGCTCGTTCCCCACGTCCTCAACCACGTGGAGTGTCACCACGTACCCTCGCTTGGTCGGCTCAATTCCGACCCACCGAACAGCTGGTGTCGACGGAGTGCCGACAGCTCCAAGGAACTGCTCAATGCCCCGACCGCGTCGGAGGGCGCCGACAGCGAACGACTCAACCAGGTGGCGCATGGGCGAAGCATAGTTCTCCATGCCCCAGAGCTGGCTTCCGCTGAGTTGTGTGCCCCTTGCCCCCCGATTGGGCGGAGGACGAGAGGGGAAGCACGGGGCGCTCGAGTCACCACGCTGATCCGCCCCCAGGTCAGCACATCTTTCGAGAGGCTACCGCCACCACTCGCCTTCGCCCGCGAGTGAACGGTGCAGGTAGTCCTTCAACTCGCGCGCAGCCCACATCCGAGCGTCAGTCTCGTGGTCCCAGACAAAGATGTCCGGACGCTCCGGGTTGATTACGAAGGCGAATTGGTCGCCCCCGCCGTTGTCGCCGAAGAACAGCAGCGGATCAAAGGGCATGTACAAGCCCGGGAACGCGTCGGGTGACCAGAACACCAGGTTCTGTTCCACGATCCGATCAAGCGACCAAACGACGTCAGTCCCGTACGCGTCGACCATCCCGTCTGACTCCATCAGCAGCGCAGTCAGCTGTGATGGCAGGCTCTGGCCGAGACGTTGCTCTGCCTCAGCCAGCGCCGTCGTGTCAATGGGTGCCTGGAACTCGACGTCGGGCAAGGTTCCAGCAGCAGCTTCCTTCCACATGGGCGCAGCCTAAGCGGGACCGCCGACATGGACATCGCTGACCGATTCGGCTGGAGCTACGGATCAGAAGGCTGACGGCTGGGAAGGGGGTGGGGTGGGGTCGGATCTGCACGAGGTCGGAGCCACCACGCCCCCCATGGCCGCGTCGTACCGTCGTGCGGTGCCAGGCCGGCCCAACCTCGGGAAGGCTAGCTCGGGGCGCTGACAGTGGGGTTATGTCTCCCGCGTGCCTGATCCAGGGCTCCTGCGGGTCGCGCAGCGTTCAACGACACTGGGCTGTGCAGCGGTGAGCACCGCGGGAGGGCATCCGGCGCTCACCGGGGCCGTACGGCCCCCTGCGGAGGTCGGCGACGACCAGTGGCAGCACCCGGGGTTGTGGTGAAGCTGGGGGAGCTGCCCGGACTGGGGCCGGTGCAGTTCAGGCAGAGCCTGAACCGTCCTTACCGTACGACGACGTTGTGAGCCGGAATGATCGTGGGCTGCACGTCGGTGTGGCCGAGGTCGGCCAGGATCGGACCAAAGGTCTGCGCGTGGGTTTCGAGGGCCTCCGCGCTCTCCCAGACCTCGGTCACGCGGAACCCTCCGGCAACCGGCCCCGCCGCGTGAGAGACGAGACCCGCATTCGGCAGGTCTGCGAACTGAGTGAAGCCTTGTCCATTGGTCACACGTGCGATCACCGCGTCGTAAAGATCCTGTCCGGCGCCAGGAAGATCGAAGGTGACGATGATGGCCATTGAGGTGCCCCTGTCTCGGTCCGCCGCGCGGCCGCGGCGATGCCGTGATCCTAGCGTTAAGTAGTCGGGCGAGTTCGCAGAGCGACGAAATAGTCATCGGTGGACGGCGCCGCAACTCATGTCCAGAGTCGATGGCGACCGACGATGACAGGTGTGCTGTGTTCCGTCTGTGGGTGACCGTCGGCCAGGATGGGGTGTTTCTGTCCACCCGAACCCGGGGTGTGTATGCCGATCTGTCCTGCCTGCGATCGCCCGTTGGAGGCCGGCGCCTTCGTTCTGTGCCGGCGCGAGGATGATGACCGGCGCACCTGCCGCATGGTCTGGGGGTGCTCCAACCGTCACGTTTGGTGGAAGTGGGCCGACCGGCCGCGCGACCCGCTGGAGCCGTGCCCGCATCCGGAGTTGTTCGACAGCGACGTCCCCGCCTGACAGCAACGGCAGCGGACGCGGGCAGCCTTGAGGCTCTCGGAGGCTCCTGGCGGTGGCGGCTATGAAGGCGCACGCTCGTGCCCGGCCCGGGTGCCCGATGGCGGTGCGTAGTCGCTCTTCGGGTTGTGGGTGTGTGGCCGACGTGGAGTGGGGCATCGGGAGTTGACCCTGCGCGGCCAGGGGCGGTGTACTCGTGGGTATGGATGAGGTGGGGGATGCTCCGGAGGCAGGGGTCGAGGGTGGGGCCATGACTCCGCAGGGGTACATCGACAGTCGGCTCGTGCAGTACCAGGAGTGGTACGACCGCAAGGCCACCAAGATGAAGGCCATGCATCTGCGGATGCGGACCGTCTCCGTCGTCGGCGCCGCGCTCGTGCCCGTGTTGGTCAATCTCGATCTGTCGTTCGCGAGGGTGACCGCCACCGCGCTCAGTCTGGTCGTCGTCGCTTCCGTGTCGCTGGAGAGCGTGTACCGGTATCGCGAGCAGTGGAAGAACTACCGGTCGACCGAGCAACTGCTGGGGCACGAGCGGGTCTACTTCGAGGCCAAGGTCGGGCCCTACCGGAACCTCTCCGAGCGGGACTCCTTCACCACCCTGGTCGCCCGCGTGGAGAAGGCCATCGCCAACGAGAACTCCGCGACCCTCAACGTCATGACCCTCGGCGGGCAGGTGAACGCCGACGTGCAGCAGAACGGTGTGCCGGCACCCCGCCCCGAGGTCGGGACCGTGACGGGCGGAAGCTGATGGACGACGGCGTGCTGCGGATCACCGTGCTCGGATCCGCCACCCCCTATCCCCTGCCCGGGAACCCCTGCTCGGGCTATCTCGTCGAGGGCGGCGGCGTCCGCGTGTGGGTGGACGCCGGCAGCGGATCGCTCGGGGAGCTGCAGCGGTACACCGGGCTCGGAGAGATCGACGCGGTGTGGATCTCCCATCTGCATGCCGATCACTGCTCCGACCTGCTCACCGCCTACTACGCGCTCCTGTACGCCGACATCCGGCTCGATGCGCCGGTGCCTCTCTACGGGCCGCCCGCCATCGCCGATCGGCTCGCCGCGTTTCTGACCAACGGGCCCCACCGCAGCCCCGTCGAAGACGCCTTCGCCGTAGAGGAGTTGTACGACGGGCACGAGGCCCGCGTGGGTGGGCTGAGCCTGCGTGCGCGCGCCGTCGAGCATGGTGGGATGCCCGCCTTCGCGCTGCGCGTCGAGGACCAGGACGGGCGCCGGATCGCGTACTCCGGTGACTGCGAGCCCTGCCCCGCCCTCACCGAACTCGCTCGGGACTGCGAACTGTTCGTCTGCGAGGCCGACGGTGAGGGGCCCGGGCACCACTCCGCCGAGCAGGCGGGGTGGACGGCGGTGGACGCCCGCGTCGGCAGGCTGGTCGTGACCCATGTGGGGCCCGGCATCACGCCCGAGCGCGCCGTGGCGGACGCCGGCAGGGTGTTCGCGGGTGCGGGTGCGGGTGCGGGCGCTGGCGCGGTCGAGTACGCCGCACCCGGCGCCGTATTCGCGGTCACGCGTCGAAGTCGTACTCCAGGACGTACGACGCGGAGTCCAGCGTCATCTCGTTGAGCTCCACCGCGACCCCCTTGTCCGTGAAGGCCGTACGGCCGATCAGGATCACCGGCGTTCCGAACTCCAGGGAGAGTCGCGTGGATTCGTCGGCCGTGGGCATCCGGCAGCGGATCTCCTCTCGGAAGTGGACCGGCTGGTGGCCGAGTTCGGTCAGCCGGGCGTAGGTGCCGCCGGGGCCCGTGTCCGGGGCCGTGATCGGGGTGCCCTGGGCGAGGGCGGCCGGCAGGTAGGAGACGGAGAGCAGGACCGGCTTGTCGTCCAGGACGAAGCGGCGGCTGCGGACGCAGACCGGGGAGTCCGGCGGCAGGCCCAGCGCTGCGGCCACCCGCGCGTTCGCCGCCGCCTCGCCGACCTCGATCTGGTCCACCACCAGCGCCCGGTCCTCGATGTCCGCCGACCAGACCGAGCGGCCCGTGCCCCAGTGGTCCTGCGCGAGCCGGGGGATGCCCCGGCGGCGCAGCGGGCGGAAGGAGCGGACGAAGACCCCGGCGCCCTTGCGGGCCTCGGCCAGGCCCTCGTTGCGGAGTACGGACAGGGCCTGGCGGGCCGTCATCCGCGCCACGTCGTACGTGGTCATCAGATCGTTCTCGCCGGGGAGCCGGTCGCCGGGGGCGAAGGCGCCTGACTGGATGGCGGTTCTCAACTCGTCGGCGATGCGCTGGTACTTGGGCCGACGACCGCTGTCCTGGTCAGTCATGGGTGGACCACTCCCTTCGTTGCGGGACACCCTACGGCGCGCTCGGACGAGCGGATGCACGTGTGTGCGCCGACCCGTGCGGTCGATCCATCCAACGGGGGACATCTCTAGAGATACGTTGACAGGGAGGAGTCATCGGGTTTCTCTGGGTGTATCTCTAGAGAACTGGAGCTCCGGGACGGAGGGGATTCGTGCAACCACTGCCCGAGGTCGGTGACCTGGTCCGTGACGCCGCCACCGGGCGGGTCGGCTTCTATATGGACAGCGTCGCCGGCCGGTTTCTGATCCGGCCCGTCCACGGCGGCTGCGAGTGGGAGGCCGAACCCGGCGACGTGCATCTCGCCACGCCCATGCGAGAACTGCGGGCGCGCGCCGCGGAGATCAACGCGCGGAGCAGACGGGGTCTCGGGACGTGACCCGCCGGTGCCGATCGCCACCGCGTGCGCCGATCGTCGCCGAGTGTGCCGACCCCAGCCGTGCGTGCCGCCCGCCACCGCGTGCGCCGATCCCGCGGTGCGTGCCGTGTACGCCCACCCTCGCCGAGCGTGCCGTGTGCGCCGACCGCCGTGTACGCCCACGCCCACCGATCGTGCCGAGTACGCCCACCGCCGTGTGCGCCGTCCCCTCCCGGCGGCCCGCCCCCCCCGGCCGTACGCGCCCTCCGGCCTGAGTCGCGGGCCCTGACGTTGTCAGTACGGCGCGTCACACTGGAGGCATGTGCCGCAGCATCAAGACTCTCCGACCGCCCGCCCTGCCCGAAGAGGCCACCGAGGAGGACATGCGCGCCGCCGCCTTGCAGTACGTGCGCAAGGTCTCCGGCTTCCATCACCCCGCCGCGCACAACCGCGAGGTGTTCGACCGGGCCGTGGACGAGATCGCCGCCGCGACCGAGCGGCTCCTCGACGGCCTGGAGGTGCGTGGGCTCAGGAAGCCGGTGCGGGAGCCGCAGCCGGACGCCGTATGACATAGGCCGCCAGTGCGCCCGCCAGGAAGAGCGCGAGGATCGAGGCCCCCGCGCCGATCCAGGTCGCCCCCAGCCACAGCCCGCCGAACCAGCCGAGCGCCACGCTGTAGCCCGCCCAGGCCACGCCCGCGAGCGCCGACCACGGCAGGAACTCCACGATCCGTCGCCTGGCCGCACCCGCGCCCAGCGAGACCACCGAGCGGCCCGCGGGGGCGAAGCGGGCGATCACCACGAGCAGCCCTCCGCCCCGCGCCAGCGCCACGCCGAGACGTTCCTGCGCGACGGTCAGCCGGCGTGAGCGGGCGATGGCTCGATCGAGCCTTGCGCCGCCGCGCCAGGCCAGCCGGTACGCGACGAAGTCGCCGAGGACGGAGGCCGTGGCCGCGCACAGGAGGAGGGGGAGCACGGAGGGGACGTCGGGGGAGGCCGCCGTGGCGGTCGCCGCCGCCGTCGCGGCCGTGATCACGAGGACCCCGCTCGGCAGCACCGGCAGGAAGACGTCGAGAAGCACCGACGTGGCCACCACCGCGTAGATCCACGGGCCTGCGGTCAGTGACCGCAGTGACCCGATGCTGTCGAGCACATTCACAGCGCCAGAGCCTACGCGGGCGCGGAGTGCGAAAACGGGGCAGGGGCCGGAAACCGCACAAGCGGAATCCGGCCCCTGCGCTCCGGGTGTTACGCCGTGACCGGAGCGGCCTGCTTCTCGCGCTGCTCCGCACCGGCGCCGCGGGTCGCGCCGAAGAGCCGGTCGAGTGCCAGCGCGCCAGGGCCGGTGAAGACGAGCAGCAGGAACGCCCAGCAGAACAGCGCCGCGGACTCGCCGCTGTTCTGGAGCGGGAAGAGCGCCTCGGGCTGGTGGACCTTGAAGTACGCGTACGCCATCGAGCCGGAGGCGAGGAAGGCGGCGGTACGGGTGCCCAGGCCGACAAGGACCAGCCCGCCCGCGACCAGCTGGATCACGGCCGCGTACCAGCCGGGCCACGTGCCGGTGGGTACGGTGCCGCCGCCCATCGCGCCGCCGAGGACGCCGAAGAGCGAGGCGGCGCCGTGGCAGGCGAAGAGCAGGCCTATGACGATCCGGAACAGGCCGAGCGCGTACGGCTGGCCCTGATTCAGGCGGTTCGACAGGTTGTTCATGGGGACGGGACTCCTTCGGTCGGGTCCGCTTCCGGGGAAACGGAACGTGGGGGACGGAACCGATGAGGCCGTCAGGTTAGGCACCCCTCAGTAGTACTTGCAAGTTCAACATTCGGTCATTCGAAGATCTGTGGTGATCGTCACGCGGCCTCGGCCGCGTCGCTGCCGGGACTCAACCGCCGCTGAGGATCCGTTCGTCCACGGTCACCAGGCGGCCGCCCCGGCGGGCCTGAGTGAGCGTCAGGCGGGCCGAACGGCCACGCAGGGCGAGGGTCATCAGCTGGTTCCCGAACCACGGGCCGCCCGTCCTGCGCCAGTCGACCGGCGTGGGGTCCACGTGGGCGTGGCGGGCGAGGACGCGGCCCAGTCGGCGGCCGGCGCGGCTCCAGCCGAACCGGAAACCCAGACGGACCGAGAGCGGGATCGCGTTGTGGAGCGGCGAGCAGGTCAGCTGCGTCACCCGAGCCTCGGGTTCCCCGTCGGGCCATCGGGGTTCCGCCACATACGCGTGGTGGACGTCCCCCGACAGGACGCACACCGTCGCCGGCGCCTGCGGGCCGCTGCCCGCCTCCGCCAGCAGGCGCGTCAGGGCCTCGAACGACGAAGGGAACGCCGCCCAGTGCTCCAGGTCGGCCCGCTGCCG
Source organism: Streptomyces sp. NPDC056222 (assembly GCF_042264065.1). Classification (NCBI taxonomy): domain Bacteria; kingdom Bacillati; phylum Actinomycetota; class Actinomycetes; order Kitasatosporales; family Streptomycetaceae; genus Streptomyces; species Streptomyces sp. NPDC056222. The sequence continues at coordinate 14,311 of NZ_JBHJTL010000044.1, forward strand.
CAGATCCTCCGCGAACCGTGCCCACCGCCCGCCCGGACCGCCCCGCACGCCCCGGCACAGTGCCGCGTTCCAGGTCTCCGCGTCATGGATCAGCGGGGGCAGCAGCCAGGGCAGCGAGGTGCCCACGAGGAGATGGTCGTACGAACCCCGGTCGGCCAGCGCCTGTTCACGGACCCACGCCGCCTCGGCCTCGTCCAGCATCGCCCGCCCCTCCTCACGGAGGACGCGGGCCGCCCGGGTGTCGATCATCAGCAGCCGGGTGCGGCCGAAGTCGCGGCGGTAGCTCCAGCGCACGCACGCCGGATCGGCATCCGCCTGCGCCACGAACCGCCGCAGCGCTTCCGTGCCGTCGGGCGAGCCGCACACCTCGGCGTACAGGGGGTCGGCGGCGAGCTCCGCCGGGGAGAGATTGCCGAGGTGCTGGTAGACCCAGTACGACATCAGCCCGCTCAGCACCCGCTCGCTCCACCAGTGCGTGGCGCGCATGCGGGTCAGCCAGGCGGCGCTGGTGTTCCAGTCGTCGATGATGTCGTGATCGTCGAAGATCATGCAGCTGGGGACGGTGGAGAGCAGCCAGCCGACCTCGGGGTCCTGCCAGGACTCGTCGTAGAGCCGGGTGTACTCCTCGTACTCGCCGACCTCCGAGCCCGGAGGGTCGCGCGGATCCCGGCGGGCGGCGAGCCAGCTGCGCGTGGCGGCCGAGGTCTCGTCCGCGTACACCTGGTCGCCCAACAGCAGGAGCACGTCGGGGCGTTCGGCGTCGGGGTGGGTGGCCAGATGTGATGCGAGCGTGTCGAGGGCGTCCGGGCCGACCGGGTCGTGTCCGGCCGCGGGCTTCGCCGCCCAGCGGCACGAGCCGAAGGCCACGGAGACCCCGTCACCGGGGGCGGGTGTGCGGATGGTGCTCGGCGGGAAGCGGGAGTCGGGCAGGGGCCAGACCCGGTGGCCGTCCAGCCGTATCTCGTACTCCGTCGCCGTGCCCGATGTCAGGCCGGTCACCGGGATCACGGCGTAGTGGTGGCCGGCGATCTGGAACGTACGGGTGCTGCCGCCGCCGCCGGACGCGCACCGGGCCTCGGCCGTGCACGGCCGGTCGGCCTCGATCCAGATCGTCGCGGAGTCGCCGGTCACCCCGTCGACGTACCGCAGCAGTGGTCCGATTCTGAGCCCGGCCGCCATCGTGATCCCCCTCCGTCGTCCCGCCGTACGGTACGGAACGACGGAGGGGTGCAGGAAGCGTTCTCAGCAGCCGTTCAGGACGGACTGGAGGGCGCTCTTCTCGGCCGAGTCGACGCTCAGGCCCCAGTAGTACTTCGTGTGGACCCAGGCGCGGACGTAGGTGCAGCGGTACGAGGTGCGCGACGGCAGCCACTCGGCGGGATCCTGGTCGCCCTTGGACTGGTTGACGTTGTCCGTCACCGCGATGAGCTGCGGGCGGGTCAGGTCGTTGGCGAACTGCTGGCGCTTGGCGGTGGTCCACGAGTTGGCGCCCGAGCGCCAGGCCTCGGCGAGCGGCACCATGTGGTCGATGTCCAGGTCGGAGGCGACGGTCCAGGTCGCGCCGTCGTACTCGGAGAACCAAGTGCCGCTGACGGCGGCACAGCTGGAGTCCTGGCCGACGTTCACGCCGTCGCGCTTGAGGACGACCTCGCGGGTGTTGCAGGCGCCGGACTGGGTGATCCAGTGCGGGAAGAGATCACGGCTGTAGCCGGAGGAGGAACCTTCCGCCTTCACCGTGAGGGAGGCGAGGTAGGTACGGGCGGTGGCCGCGCTGACCGGCGTGGGCATGGCGGCCTGCGCGGTGGGGGCGGTGGCGAGGAGGCCGGTGACGGAGAGGGCGGCGGTGGCGGCGAGCACGGTCATGCGACGGGCTATTCGACGCGCGTAGACGCTTGCGGCAAGCATACGAACTCCCTGGGAATGGGGGGACCTTGGCCATGCCGTCCCCGGGCGGGGTGCCGGGCGGCCAGGTCAGCGTGATGGCGCCGGGTTTCGGTGGGGGGTGCGCCAGGTAACAGGGTGGCGACATGGGCACGTCATATCAAGGGTGACGGAACGGCAGTTCCGTTTTCCGCACCTAGGGTTGGCATGTGCTTCTGGAAGTGAACATCACCTTTGCGGTGGTTCTGACCGTTCTCCTTGCCGTGGCCGCGGGTGTCGTCGCGCTCGCTCGGCTCGGGCGCGCCCGCGACACGCTGGTCGCGGGTGGGCGTGCGGCGGTCCAGTTGATCGCGGTGTCGCTGGTGATCGGCTCGGTGATGCGGTATCTGCCGCTGCTGCTGGGGTTCCTGCTGCTGATGTACGGGGTGGCCGTGTGGACGGCCGGGCGGCGGGTGGTGCCGTCCCCGGGGCGCGGCTGGTGGTGGGCCGGCGTGCCGATCGCGGCGGGTGTGGTGCCGGTCGTCGGGGCGCTGGTGCTCACCGGGCTCGTGCCGGTGCGGGGCGTGGCGCTCATCCCGGTGACCGGCATCCTCATCGGCGGGGCGCTGACGGCCACGGTGCTGGGCGGGCGGCGGGCGCTGGACGAACTGGAGACACGGCGCGGCGAGGTGGAGGCGGGACTCGCCCTCGGCCTCGCCGAGCGCGAGGCGCGCCTGGAGGTCGCGCGGCGGGCGGCGTCGGACGCGCTGCTGCCGGGCCTCGATCAGACGCGGACGGTCGGACTCGTCACGCTGCCGGGCGCGTTCGTGGGGATGCTGCTGGGCGGTGCGTCGCCGTGGCAGGCGGGGGCGGTGCAACTGTTCGTGCTGGTGGCGCTGCTCGTGGTCCAGGCGGTGGCGGTGGCCGTCGTCCTGGAACTGGTGGCGCGGGGCGCTCTGGCACGAGGCTGACCGCCGGGGCGGGGCGCTCTGGCGCGCGGCTGACCGCCAGGGCGGGACGGGGCCCTCGGCTGGGCGCCGCCGCCGGGCCTTACGCCGGGAACGTCAGACGGAGGGTGCCGTCGGGTATCCGCGTCACCGTGAGCGCCGTCAGGTCCATGACGTGGACGTCCGGGGCGAAGGCCGCCGCCCTCGGGCCCACGCCCACCACCCGCATTCCGGCCGCGCGTCCTGCCTGGATGCCGGCCTCGGAGTCCTCGAAGACCACGCAGTCGGCCGGGTCGAAGCCCAGTTCCGCCGCGCCCTTGAGGAAGCCCTCCGGGTCCGGCTTGCTCGCCCCGACCCGCTCCGCCGTGACCCGGGTCTCCGGCATCCGCAGCCCCGCCGCGCCCATTCGGGCCTGGGCGAGGGCCTCGTCGGCCGAGGTCACCAGCGCGTGCGGGAGGCCGTCGATGGCGTCCATGAACGCCGGAGCGCCAGGGACGGGGACGACGCCGTCGAGGTCGGCGGTCTCCTCCGCCAGCATCACCCGGTTGTCCGCGTAGTTCTGCTCCATGGGCCGGTCCGGGAGGAGGACGGCCATCGTCGCGTACCCCTGGCGGCCGTGGACCACCTTGAGCGCCTGCTCCGGGTCCAGCCCGTGCCGGATCGCCCATCGGCGCCAGCAGCGCTCGACGACGGCGTCCGAGTTGACGAGGGTGCCGTCCATGTCGAGCAGGAGGGCGCGGGTCGTGAGCGTTGCCGGGGTGATGGCGGGCATCGACGGTCTCCAGAGGGGGTGGGAGGAGAACGAAGTGGCCCCGCCCACCGGTCAGGGAGTGCGGGCGGGAGCCACTTTGTTTCTCCACGATACAAAACGAGGAGCCGTCTACGCCAATCCGTTCCGCATCGCGGACTCGGGCGGTGCCCGGCGGATCGGATGGCGCCCGGTGGGGCGGGTGGCGTCCCGCGGGGCGGGTGCCCGGTGGGGGACGTCAGCCGGTGGTCAGTGCCTCCAGGGCGCGTCGGGTCTCGGGCCCGTACACGCCCTCCTCGTCGTCCTCGATGGAGTGGTACTCCTGGAACCTCTCCACCGCGCGCCTCACCTGCCTGGAGTACTCGCCGTCGATCGGGCCGTCGTAGACGCCCCACGCCTGCTTGAGTCGCAGCTGCAGCTCCTCGACCTCGGCCCCGGAGTCCCCCTGGCGCAGCGTCGGGGGTGCTGTCTCCCGGGTGGGCGTGGGGGTGGGGGCGGACGTGGTCCGGGTGGCCGTGGGCGGCGGAGGAACGGCCGGCGCGGTCGTGGTGGCCTTCGTGGTCCGGACGGCGGAGGGCGAGGGCGAAGCCGAAGCGGAGCGCGATGCGGAGGCCGACGCCGATGTCGACGTGGACGGCGTGGTGGTCGGTTCCTCCGATACGGCGACGTTCTCCGACGCGCTCGTGGTGACCGTGGGCACGGCCGCGCGGTCGTCCGTCTCGTCCCCGTCGTCCAGCAGGCCCGCCGCGACCGCCGCAGTGGCGACGACCGCGACCGCGACCGCCGCCGCGAGCGCCACGATCGCGCCCCGTCGGCGCGTGGCGGGCCGTGGCTCGGGCTCGTCGTACCTGTCGTACTCGTAGCGCCCGTCGGTCCCGTCGTAGACGTCGTCGTCCGGGGCGGGCGTCGCGCCGATCCCGGGCAGCAGCAGCGGCATGGTCTCGGGGCCGTCCCCGACGGGGTGCGCCACCGCCGGCGGTACGGGTGCGGGCGTCGCGCCGATCCCGGGCAGCAGCAGCGGCATGGTCTCGGGGCCGTCCGCGACCGGGTGCGCCACCGTCGGCGGTACGAGTGCGGGCGCGGGCGCCACCGGACCCGGAACGGGACCCGAGACCGGGCCCGGCGCAGGAACCGGAACCGTAATCGGAAGCGGTATCGGAGGCGGCGGTGCCTCGTTCGCGCCCCGTGCCGGCGCGTCCAGGGTCACGTACGGCCTGATCCGCAGCGGGTCGAAGTCCTCCGCCGCGGCGATCTCCGCCTGGACGCAGGCGCAGCCCGGTCTTCTCTGTACACCACATTCAGGACAGACGTGTCCGGTCATGGTGGATCCCCTCCCCAGTTCACCTGGCAGCGATTATGCAGGCCGCTCCTGTCCGTCACCTGAACAGCCGTTCCCCTCGGGAGGACATAAGGGGGCACAACGATCAGGATGAGGGGATACGGACCCCTGAGGACACGCCCCGGAGATGCTTATGGCCCAGGAAGTACGCTCGCCGGACCTCGGCGGCGACCCCGCTCCTGGGGAGGGGCGGAGTCGCCGAAGCATTGTCGTCGCGATCGGTGCGCTGCTGCTCGGCATGCTGCTCGCCGCACTCGATCAGACCATCGTCTCCACCGCCCTGCCGACGATCGTCAGCGAGCTCGGCGGCATGGAGCACCTCTCCTGGGTCGTCACCGCGTACATCCTCGCGTCGACGGCGGGGACGCCCCTGTGGGGCAAGCTCGGCGACCAGTACGGCCGCAAGAAGCTCTTCCAGGCCGCCATCGTCATCTTCCTCATCGGCTCCGCCCTCTGCGGCATCGCGCAGAACATGCCGCAGCTCATCGGCTTCCGCGCCCTCCAGGGGCTCGGCGGCGGCGGCCTCATCGTCCTGTCGATGGCCATCGTCGGCGACCTCGTCCCGCCCCGGGAACGCGGCAGGTACCAGGGGATGTTCGGCGCCGTCTTCGGCGGCAGCAGCGTCCTCGGCCCGCTGCTCGGCGGACTGTTCACCCAGCACCTCTCCTGGCGCTGGGTCTTCTACATCAACCTGCCCATCGGCATCGTCGCCCTCTTCGTGATCGCCGCCGTGCTGCACATCCCGGCACGCCGCACCCGGCACACCATCGACTACCTCGGCACCGTCCTCATCGCCTCGGTCGCCACCTGCCTCGTGCTCGTCGCCTCCCTCGGCGGCACCACCTGGGACTGGGGATCCCCGCAGATCATCGGGCTCGCCGTCCTCGGAGCCGTACTCCTCGTCTGCTTCGTGTACGTCGAGCAGCGCGCTGCCGAGCCCGTACTACCGCTGAAGCTGTTCCGGATCCGGACCTTCACCCTCGTCTCGACCATCAGCTTCGTCGTGGGCTTCGCGATGTTCGGTGCGATGACCTATCTGCCGACGTTCCTCCAGGTCGTCCAGGACGTCACACCGACCGCGTCCGGCGTCCACATGCTGCCCATGGTCGTCGGCATGTTCCTCGCCTCGACGACGTCCGGTCAGGTCGTCTCCCGCACCGGCCGTTGGAAGGTCTTCCCCATCGCCGGCACCGCCGTCACGACCCTCGGGCTGCTGCTGCTCCACAGACTGACGGAACACAGCTCCACCTGGCAGATGAGCGTCGACTTCTTCGTCTTCGGCGTCGGACTCGGCCTGGTCATCCAGGTCCTCGTCCTCGTCGTCCAGAACGCCGTCTCCTACCAGGACCTCGGCGTCGCCACCGCGGGCGCGACCTTCTTCCGTTCCATCGGGGCCTCGTTCGGTGTCGCCGTCTTCGGCGCCATCTTCACCCATGGGCTCAACACCCAACTGGAGGGCGCCCTCGCCGGACAGCCGCTGCCGCCCGGGACCGGACCCGAACAGATCGCCGCCGACCCGCGCGCGATCGCCGCGCTCCCGCCCGAGCTGCAGCCGTCGGTCGTGCACGCGTACGCGACCTCGATCACCGACGTCTTCCTCTACGCGGCGCCGGTGGTCTTCGTCGCCTTCGTGGTCGCCTGGTTCCTCAAGGAGGACACGCTGCGCGGCTCGGTCACCGCCCCCGACGCCAGCCAGACCCTGGCCTCCAACCCGGTGGAGCGGTCCTCCTACGAGGAGTGCGCGCGCGCTCTGTCCGTGCTCGGTTCCCGCAAGGGGCGCAGGGAGATCTACGAGAAGATCACCGCGAGGGCCGGGCTCGATCTGCTGCCGGCCGCGAGCTGGCTGCTGTTGCGGATCCGCCGCCACGGGACCGTGGAACCGGCCCGGTTGGCCGAGACCACCCCCGTACCGCTGCGGGCCATCACCGAGGCGTCCCGCCAGGTCGAGGAGCGCCGCCTCGCGCGCCGGGAGGGGTTGCAGCTGATCCTCACCGACGAGGGGGTCGAGGCCGCCGCGAAGCTGGCGAAGGCGCGTGAGGATTCGCTCGCCGAGCTGCTGGGGGACTGGTGGGGGCCGGACCGGCCGACGGATCTGGTGCAGCTGGTGGAGGAACTGACGGCCGAGCTGAACGGCTCGGACGCGGAGCGACCACGCCTGCCGGAGCCACCCCGCGACCACCACGCGTAAACCGCGCGGTGGCCACACCGCGTAAGCCGTCCGGCGACCACCCCGCGTAAGCCGTCCGGCGGCCACAGCACCCGACCGTCCGGCCGGCGTGCGTAACCGCCCGGCGGCCACCCCGCGTAACCGCCGTGCCGTCAGAGGTCCTTGCCGTACCAGATGTCCATGTACGGGCCCTCGCAGTACGCCGGGATCTCCGCGTATCCGTGGCGGCCGTACAAGGCGCGCGCCTCGACCAGGTCCAGACGGGTGTTGAGGACCATCCGACGCATGCCCAGTTCACGGGCCGCGTCCTCCAGGTGCCCGAGCAGGGCCCCGGCGCCGCCCTTGCCCCGGAAGGCGTGGCGCACGAACACCCGGGTCAGCTCGGCGCGTTCCCCGTCGAGGAGCAGCACACCACCGCAGCCGGCCGCCTCGCCCTCGTACCGGGCCACCAGGAACTGTCCGGTCGGCGGAGTCAGAAGCTCCACCCCGTCGTTCGTCAGCCCCTCGTCGATCTCCGCCCCGGTCGCGGGCCGCTGCCAGTAGCGGCTCGCCACGTCGTCGTAGTAGTCGCGGCGCAGGGCGGTGGCGTCCGGGGTGTCGACACGCTCGGGGGCGAAGGTCCAGGTCATGCGCGCCATTCTGGGCGGATGACCCGGATCCGTCGCCTGCTTTTCGAGCGCGGTCAGCCCTGCTTGGGCGCGGCCTGCTGGACGACCTCGAACGACCACAGCATGGAGCCGGTCGCCGCCGGCTTCGGGCGGCCCTCGCCCTCGGGACCGCCGGAGGTGCCCTGGTGGGCCGCCTTCATCGAACCGCTCATCCAGTTCTGGAAGTCCTCCTCGCTGCGCCAGCGGGTGTAGACCAGGTACTGGTCCGTCCCCTCCAGCGGTCGCAGCAGCTCGAACCACTCGAAGCCGTCGGAGCCCTCCACGGCACCGGCACGGGACGCGAAGCGCTTCTCCAGGACCTCGCGCTGCTCGGCCGGGACGGTCAGGACGTTGATCTTCACGATGCTCATGGAGGGCAGGATATGACCGGCACCCCGGGTCCTAGCCCACGACCCGGGCCATCAGCAGCCCGTCGTACCCCCGCACACCCACCGTCTGGAACGCCGTCGCGTCCAACCGGGGCTCGCGCGAGATCAGTTCGAACATCGCGCGGGTGCCGGTGATCGCCGCGTCGTTCGGGTCCTCCTCGGCGACCTTCCCGCCGCGCACCACGTTGTCGACGACGATGACCGTGCCGGGGCGGGAGAGCCTCAGCGCCCACTCCACGTAGTGCGGATTGTTCGCCTTGTCGGCGTCGATGAAGACGAAGTCGAACGGGCCCGCGCCCTCCGCCTCCAGCTTCGGCAGGGTGTCCAGCGCCGCGCCCGTCCGGACCTCGACGATCGAGTCGAGGCCGGCGCGGGCGATGTTGGCGCGGGCCACCTCCGCGTGGGCCGGGTTGTACTCCAGGGTGATCATCCGGCCGTCGGCGGGCAACGCCCTGGCCATCCAGATGGTGCTGTAGGCGCCGAGCGTGCCGATTTCCAGAACCGTGCGCGCGCCCCGCGTCGCGACGAGCAGGTTCAGCAGCTTGCCCTGGTTGGGGGCGACGGCGATCTCGGGGAGCCCGGCGGCCGTCGAGTCGGCGAGCGTGGCGGCGAGCGCCTCGTCGGCCGGGGCGAGCAGGTCGGTGAAGTAGCGGTCTACGGCGGTCCATTGGTCGTTGGTCATGCGGCCGAACGTACCGCAGGGCGCCTGCGCCGGGCGCGTACCGCCACGGCCGTTCCGGCCGCCGCGAGCAGCACGCCGGAGACCGTCAGGAGCCAGACCGGGATCCCGTCGCCGACCGTGAGCAGCCGGCCGGTGTAGATCACCTCCCGGTACGGGGTGTCGGCGACCGTCCTCAGTTCGTGGTCGCCGTCGATCCGCGACGGTTCGGGGAACTCCTGGTCGAGGGCGGTCAGATAGACCGGGCGCCCGCCGGTGAGCGCCGCCACGGCGCCGTCCTTCTCCTCGATCCCGCCCGCGAAGGTCACCTCGGGCGGCGCTCCGCCGATGTCGTCGCGCGGCTCCATGCGATGGTCGGCGAGGACGTACAGGCCGAGGGACTGAGGGGTCTTCGCCAGGCGGGAGAGCCGCATGGGGTAGACGAGACGGTCGCTGGCGAAGGTGATCCTGAGCGGGGTGAGGTCGCCCCGGAGCGCCGTGCCGGTGGCGTCGGGCGCGAGGCGCACCGCGACGTACTCCCACTTCCGCTCGACGTACGGCCGCAGTTCGGTCGAGAGCCGGTCGGAGAGCTCGAAGCCGTTCTCCTCCAGCCAGCCGCTCAGCGCCTTCGGGTTGGTGGCGGTCAGCCGGGCCACGTCGAAGGGGCCGAGCCGCTCGCGCCCGACGACACCGACGTCGGCGCTGTTCCCGGGCATGGCGGCCCCGGCTCCGTCCGAGACGTTGTGGTCGAAGGGCCAGTCGCCGCCGCGCGGCCAGAAGTAGTACCGGTCCTTGCGCTCGGGCCGGGTGAGGTCCTCCAGGGCGTCGAAGAGCTCCGGGTCGCCCAGCGCGACGTCGGCCCGGCCGGGTACGGGCATGATCCAGGCGGCCCGTTCGGCGTTCCCGCGCACCGTGAAGCGCATGACGATCTGTTCCGTACGGCCGTCCCAGCGCACGGCCGAGGTCTCCCGGTCGACGCCGATGCGCTGGTTCCGGTCGGGGATCATCGCCCCGCAGCCGCACGCGTAGGCCGGTGCGATCAGTGTGCCGAGCTGGAGCGCGAGCAGCGCGACGATCATGGCCAGAATTCTCTGTGTCCCCCGCATGTGCGCTCAGACGCGGGGCGCGAGCTTCCGGTTCCGGGTGCCGCGGGGCCGAGGGAGGCGGGAGACGGGAGCCCCGGGCGTAGGGGGACGGGCTCCCGCCTTCCGGTCTGTCAGGAGCCGACCCGGACCTGCAACTCCTTGATCCCGTTCAGCCAGGCCGCGCGCAGCCGGCGCGGCTCGCCCGCGAGTGTCAGATCGGGCAGGACGTCCGCGAGCGCGTTGAAGATCAGGTCGATCTCGTTGATGGCGAGCGACTTGCCGAGGCAGAAGTGCGGGCCTCCGCCGCCGAAGCCGAGGTGCGGGTTCGGGTCGCGGGTGATGTCGAAGGTCTCGGGGTTCTCGAAGACCTCGGGGTCGTTGTTGGCGGACGAGTAGAAGAGCCCGACCCGGTCGCCCTTGCGGATCTTCTGGCCGCCGATCTCGGTGTCCTGGGTGGCCGTCCGCTGGAAGGAGACCACCGGGGTCGCCCAGCGCACGATCTCCTCTGCGGCGGTCGCCGGGCGCTCCTGCTTGTAGAGCTCCCACTGCTCGGGGTGGGTGAGGAAGGCGTACATGCCGTGGCTGATGGCGTTACGGGTGGTCTCGTTGCCGGCCACCGCCAGCAGCAGCACGAAGAAGCCGAACTCGTCCGAGGAGAGGTTGCCCTGGCCCTCGGCGGCGACGAGCTGGGTCACGATGTCCTTGGCCGGACACTCCTTGCGTTCGGCGGCCAGGTTCATCGAGTACCCGATGAGTTCCATGGCGGCCTCGGCGCCGATCTCCTCGGTGATGGCGTACTCGGGGTCGTCGTACGCGACCATCTTGTTCGACCAGTCGAAGATCCGGGCGCGGTCTTCCTGCGGTACGCCGATGAGTTCGGCGATCGCCTGGAGCGGCAGCTCGACGGCGACCTGGGTGACGAAGTCGAAGGAGCCGTCGGACGCGACGTTCCGCTTCGCCTCCTCGACGATCGCCCGGGCGCGCTCGCGCAGCGCCGTCTCCAGGGTGCGGATCGCGCGGGGTGTGAAGCCGCGCTGGACGATCTGGCGGACCCGGGTGTGCTCGGGCGGGTCCATGTTGAGCATGATCAGCTTCTGGACCTCGATCTGGTCCCGGGTGATGTGCTCGTTGAAGCGGATGACGGCCGTGTTCTCGGTGGAGGAGAACAGCTCGGGGTGGGTAGAGACGTACTTGACGTCCGCGTGCCGGGTGACGGCCCAGTAGCCCTCGTCGTCGAAGCCGGTGATGCCGCGCGGCTGGGGGCACCACCAGACGGGCGCGGTCTGTCGCAGCCGCGCGAACTCCGGGAAGGGGATGCGGCTCTGGAGCAGATCGGGGTCGGTGGCGTCGAACCCTTCGGGGAGGTGAGGGCAGGGCATCGGCAACACACTCCATGTCTGAGACACGCGTGCCTGACAGCATGTCTGACGGTCCATCAGAAGGTGACGGCAAGGTAGTAACGGGTTCTACAAGTCGCAAGGGATGCGACGGGAACTGTTGCCGGTAATCGGCGCACGCGGGTGCGTGCACAACCCTTGCGTACCGGCGGTAGCAGTCATAAGACTTCACTCAGAACTAGAACGCGTACTAGTTCCCCGTACCGCCCCCGTCGCGGAGTGCCGGGACACCCCGCCGGGCGAGGAGAGGACGAGCTCATGGCCGCGGAACCCGTCATCGTCGAAGCAGTACGCACCCCCATCGGCAAGCGCGGAGGCGCGCTCGCCAATCTGCACCCCGCCTACCTCCTGGGCGAGACCTACCGCGAACTCCTCGGGCGCACCGGTATCCACGCCGACTGCGTCGAGCAGATCGTCGGCGGTACCGTCACCCACGCCGGCGAGCAGTCCATGAACCCGGCGCGCAACGCCTGGCTCACCATGGGGCTTCCCTACGAGACGGCCGCCACCACCGTCGACTGTCAGTGCGGCTCCTCGCAGCAGGCGAGCCACATGGTCGCCAACATGATCGCCTCGGGCGTCATCGACATCGGCATCAGCTGTGGAGTCGAGGCCATGTCCCGCGTCCCGCTCGGCTCGGGGTCCAAGCACGGGCCCGGAAAGCCCTGGCCGGACGAGTGGAACGTCGACCTGCCCAATCAGTTCGAGGCCGCCGAGCGCATCGCCCGGCATCGCGGCCTCACCCGCGAACGGGTCGACGCCCTCGGCCTGCTCTCCCAGGAGCGGGCCGCGAACGCCTGGTCCGAGGAGCGGTTCAAGCGCGAGACCTTCGCCGTCCAGGTCCCGACGACCGAGGAGGAGCAGGCCGCCGGGCAGGGCATGTGGCGGCTCGTCGACCGCGACGAGGGGCTGCGCGACACCAGCATGGAGGCGCTCGCCCGGCTCAAGCCGGTCATGCCGACCGCCGTCCACACGGCGGGCAACTCCTCCCAGATCTCCGACGGCGCCTGCGCGCTGATGTGGGCCTCCAAGCGCATGGCCCGCGCCCTCAAGCTCAGGCCGCGTGCCCGGATCGTCGCCCAGGCCCTCGTCGGCTCCGACCCGCACTTCCATCTCGACGGGCCCATCGACGCCACCCGCGCCGTGCTCGGCAAGGCCGGGATGTCGTTGAAGGACATCGACGTCGTCGAGATCAACGAGGCCTTCGCCTCGGTCGTCCTGAGCTGGGCCCAGGTCTTCGACCAGGACCTCGACAAGGTCAACGTCAACGGTGGCGCCATCGCACTCGGTCACCCCGTCGGTGCGACCGGGGCGCGGCTGATCACCACGGCCCTGCACGAGCTGGAGCGTACGGACAAGGAATTCGCGCTGATCACGATGTGCGCCGGCGGGGCGCTGGCGACCGGCACGATCATCCAGCGGCTGTAGCGCGCGGAACGAACGGCTACGGGGCCGGGGGTCCGGTCGGGCGAGCCGCGCCCGAAACGCCGCAGGCCCCGCCCCTCCGTGAGGAGGGCGGGGCCTTGCGGGTGTGCGCGCGGCTGCGGGCGGCTGGGGGTGACTCTTAGTACCAGCCGTTGGCCTGCCAGAACGCCCAGGCGCCGTTCGGGCTGCCGTAGCGGTCGTTCATGTAGTCCAGGCCCCACTTGATCTGGGTGGCCGGGTTGGTCTTCCAGTCGGAACCGGCCGAGGACATCTTCGAGGCCGGCAGGGCCTGGACCAGGCCGTAGGCGCCGCTGGACGAGTTGGTGGCGGAGGGGTTCCAGCCGGACTCGTGCTCCACGATCTTGCTGAACGACGCGAACTGCGAAGCCGGAACGATCTGCTTGGCGATCGCCTTGGCGTCGCTGGGAGCGGCCGAGGCCGAAGCCGTCGTGCCCAGGACCGCACCCGAGGCGCCCAGCAGCACGGCTGCGGAGACGGCGAGGGTCTTCTTGCGGGAGTTGGCACGGGTGGCGATGGAGCGGAACAAAACGCGACCTAACGTCGGGGACATGGGGCGCGCCGGGCGTTTTCGGCAAGCCGGAACCAGAGCCCGGGGAACCCGGATCCTGTGGGGAATCGGCCTGTCCGAGGCGCTGCGCTGAGCGCTGCTGCCTGGCGACGTCCACCAGACAACCAGGGCAGGAACGCCGACGCAACGACCCCGAGTACGACGCGGAATCGGACCCGCGCCGAACGTCCCGGGGTGAGGACTGTGACGTTTTCGCAGCTCGCGGCAGGCTATGGGGTGATTTGGGAGGGTCTGAACCCTCTCCTACTCCGCTTCGTACGTGACGTAGGTCCTGTGGGGCGCCTCACCCCGAGGGGACCCTTCCGGGGCCTCGAATGTGACCTGGGCCTCGAAGTTCGCCCGCCGCGTGGCCCGCCGAAGCGCCCTGAGAAGCGTCCGGCCGACGGTCAGCGTGAGCACCACCGTGAGAGCGGCCCGGCCGAGGTCCCAGCCGAGGGAGGTGGCGAGGACGTACGCGAGGAAGCGGACCAGGTTCTCGTGGACCGGGTCGCCGGGGACGAAGGAGATACCCGTCCCGAGGCCACCCACGGTGACCCAGCCGTACAGATTGGTGACGGTGCCGTACGCGAACGCCGCGACGAACCCGTACGCCGACAGCATCAGCAGCTCGCCCCGGCCCCTGACCTTCTCCGGCCCCGGCAGCAGACCCGCGCCCATGGTGAACCAGCCCATCGCCAGCATCTGGACCGGCATCCATGGGCCCACACCGCCCGTGAGCAGGGCGGACGCGAACATCGTCACCGCGCCGAGGACGAAACCGAACCCCGGCCCGAGCACCCGGCCGCTCAGCACCATCAGGAAGAACATCGGCTCCAGGCCCGCCGTCCCCGCCCCGAGCGGGCGCAGCGCCGCGCCCACGGCGGCCAGCACACCCAGCATCGCGACCGCCTTCGCGTCCATCCCGCAGTCGGCGATCGTGGCGACCACCACCGCGATCAGGAGAGGGAGAAGGGCGGCGAAGAACCAGGGGGCGTCGGCGGCGTGCGTGGTCACGGCCGAGGAGGCGTCCGCGAAGAGGGGCCAGCCGATGGCGATCAACCCGATGACGGAGACCAGGACGAGGGCGGCGACCGAACGCGGACCGAGCCGAACGGGTCCTCGGGCGCTCACAGCGCCTCCCTGACCTGCTCGACCGTGAGCCACGGCTGCGGGGCGAGGATCTTGGCGACCTGAGGGGAGAAGGCGGGGGAGGAGACGACGACCTCGGCCGTCGGACCGTCCGCGACGACCTCGCCGCCCGCCAGGATCACCACCCGGTGCGCCAGCTCCGCGGCCAGCTCCACGTCGTGCGTGGCGAGCACGATGGCGTGTCCGTCGGCGGCCAGCGCGCGCAGGTGCGCGACGAGACGGGCCTTGGCCGCGTAGTCGAGACCGCGGGTCGGCTCGTCGAGGAGCAGGAGCGGGGGGCGCCCGGTGAGTACGACGGCCAGGGCGAGCGCGAGGCGCTGGCCCTCGGACAGGTCACGGGGGTGGGTGTCGTCCGCGACACCCGGCAGCAGCTCGGACACCAGGGCCCGGCAGGTCCCGGGCGCGGCGCCCGTGTCGGTGTCGGCGGCGGAGCATTCGGCGGCGACGGTGTCGGCGTACAGCAGATCGCGCGGCTCCTGCGGTACGAGCCCCACCTGCCGGATCAGCTCGTGGGGGTCGGTCCGGTGGGGGACGCGGCCGGAGACGAGAACGGCGCCGGAGGTGGGGGTGACGGTGCCGACGAGCGCGTTGAGCAGGGTGGACTTGCCGGCGCCGTTACGCCCCATGAGCGCGACGGTCTCGCCGGCCCGGACCTTCAGGTCGACCCGCCGAAGCGCCTCGACGCGCCCGCGCCGGACGCCGAGGGCGTCGACCTCGACGAGGTGGCCGGACACGGGGGTCCGGACGGCGGTGTCGCGCCGCCAGAGCCTGGAGATTCCCCCACCCCGGCCTCCTCCGGAGCTCCGCCCGGCAGGTCCTCCCGTCCCGGCGCCGTCCATGAGCGGCTCCGCCGCGGGCCGCCGGGGGCCGGTCGGCCCCGTGGGCGCGTCGGCGCCGGGCCCCGCGGGGGCCGTCTCCGTGAGCCGGGTCTCCAGGCGTTCGCGCAGGTCACCCGCCGCGCGGCGGGCGTCCCGCACCGTCAGGGGCAGCGGCGACCAGCCCGCCAGCCGACCCAGCGCCACCACCGGCGGGTGTACCGGCGAGATCGACATGATCTCGGCCGGTGGACCCATGGTGCCCTCCGGCAGGAGGATCACCTGGTCCGCGTACTGCACCACCCGCTCCAGGCGGTGCTCCGCCAGCAGGACCGTCGTGCCCAGGTCGTGCACCAGACGCTGGAGCACCGCCAGGACGTCCTCCGCCGCGGCCGGGTCCAGCGCGGACGTCGGCTCGTCGAGGACCAGGACCTCGGGGTGCGGGGTCAGCACGGAGCCGATGGCCACCCGTTGCTGCTGGCCGCCGGAGAGCGTGGCGATCGGACGGTCGCGGAGCTCCGCGAGGCCCAGCAGGTCCAGGGTCTCCTCGACCCGGCGCCGCATCACCTCGGGAGCGAGGCCCAGGGACTCCATCCCGTACGCCAGCTCGTCCTCGACCGTGTCCGTGACGAAGTGCGCGAGCGGGTCCTGGCCCACGGTGCCGACCACGTCCGCCAGTTCGCGGGGCCGGTGCGTCCGGGTGTCCCGGCCCGCGACCGTGACGCGGCCGGTCAGCGTGCCGCCCGTGAAGTGCGGCACGAGCCCCGACACCGCGCCGAGCAGCGTCGACTTGCCGACCCCCGACGGGCCCACCAGCAGGACCAGTTCGCCCTCCGGGACCGTCAGGTCCAGGTCACGCAGCGTGGGCTCCGACTCCTCCCCGTACCGCACCGAGACGTTCTCGAACCGGATCACGAAGACTCCTCGGAGACGGGCACAGGGGCCACGAACGCGGGCACCAGGCCCACCAGGATCGACAGCGCGGGCCACACCGGAAGCTCCGGTGCGACGAGCGGGACGACGCCGGGATGCAGCGCCTCGTACGCGTAGACGTTCGCCCAGATCATCAGCGCCGCCACCGCCACCCCCGAACCGGCGACCAGCCACGCCCGCACCCCCCACCGGTCCGGCCGGTACCGGGTCCGTACCGTCCTGCGCCCGCCGAGCCGGAGCCCGGCCATGGCGGCGACGAGACCGGCGACGACCAACGGCAGCCCGTACCCCGCGCCCTGCGCCGCCAGCAGACCGTACGAACCGGCGCACACCCCCAGCAGCCCGCCGAGCGTCAGGACGTTCGTGGTCCGCCGTACGGCCGCCGGCACCTGCGCCGTACGCCCGTAGCCGCGCGCGTCCATCGAAGCGGCCACCGCGATCGACCGCTCCAGCGCGCCCTCCAGCACCGGCAGCCCGATCTGGAGCACCGCGCGCACCCCGCCGGTCGGCCGCCCTCGCAGCCGCCGGGCCGTCCGCAGCCGCATCACGTCCGCGACCAGGTTCGGCGCGAAGGTCATCGCCACGACGACGGCGACCCCGGCCTCGTACAGCGCCCCCGGCAGCGACTTGAGCAGCCGCGCCGGGTTGGCGAGCGCGTTCGCCGCGCCCACACAGATCAGCAGGGTCGCCAGCTTCGCCCCGTCGTACACCGCGAAGACGACCTGCTCCGCCGTCACCCGGCCACCGATCCGCACGCCCTGCGCCCAGTCCGGCATCGGCACCTCGGGCAGGGTGAACAGCTCGTACGTTCCCGGGATCGCCGATCCGAGCACGATCGAGAACACCACCCGCAGGGCCACGACGAACAGGCCCAGCTTCACGAACGCCCCGTACGAGCGCGCCCAGGGGGCGTCCGTACGCCGGGCCGCGACGACATAACCCGCGACCGCGACGATCAGGCCGAGGAGGAGCGGGTTGGTGGTACGGGAGGCGGCCACCGCGAGCCCCAGCGCCCAGAGCCACCAGGCACCGGCGTGCAAGGCGTTGGAGCGGTTCGCCTCGGGGGCACGGATCATGCGCGGCGGCGTGCCTTCCAGATCGCGGCTCCGCCGAGCGCGAGTACGGCAGCCCCGCCCACGACGATCCCGGCGGAGGGACCGCCGTCGTCGCCGTCCTGCCGGGCGGCCGACGACGTGGGATTCGCGGTGGTCGTCCCCGCCGGGGACGACGGCTTCGTCTCCGCCACCTGCTCGCCGCAGCCCTTCGCCGGGTACCCGGCGATCCCGCAGAGCAGGGCCGCGCTGTCGTACCGCAGCGGCTTCACCACGGCGGCCAGCGCCTCCGCGCCCGTCGCGTCCTCACGGACCTGCGCGCAGCCGACCTTCATCCGCCGGGCCGGCGGGGTCTCGCCGGGCGGGGCGTCCTCGGGTCCGCCGAAGTCGACGACGACCGCGACCCGCTTGGTGTCCGCCTTCTCCTCGACACCGGCGCAGATCGTCGTGAAGGAGGGGGCTGCGGAGGGCCGGGAGGAGTCACTGGTGTCGTTGCTGAGGGCGAAGCGGAAGCCGATCGCGTCCCCGTCCCCGGGACGGGCGGTCGCCGGACCCTGCGTCGCGTACGTCCACGTCCCGCCGCCGTCGCCCTCCCAGAAGGACCAGTACCGGTATCCCGCGGCCTGCGCGGGAGCGGCGGCGGCCAGCGTCAGTACGACACCGGCCGCCGCTCCGGCCGCGCCCCGGACCGCGCGGCGGCCGGCGGCCCCGGCCACGGCGCCGGTAGCCCGGGGCGTCCAGAGCCGGGGTGTCCTCACTTCTTGCGCCCGCTGAGCAGGAAGCCGATGCCGACGCCGACCACCATGCCGATGCCGATGATCCACCACAGGTCGAAGGAGCCGGAGTCCCCGTCGCCCTCGCCCGGCGACGCGCTCGGGGACGGCGTGCTCTGAGGCGCGGGGCCGGTGGCGTTCAGCTCCTTGACGAGGTCGGTCGAGCCGAAGGCGCGCGGGTCGACACCCATCGCGTTCGAGGCGAAGACCAGCTGCGCCCAGGCGGCGGGGCCGCTCTCCCTGGCCCAGGCCGCGGAGTTCTGCTGTAGCCAGATCAGCGCCCCGGTCGCCTCCTTGGTGGCACCGGTGGCGGCGAGCGCGACGACGGCGTCGGCGGTGTTGCCGAAGTCGGGCAGCTCGGTCGGGTCGGTGGCGCCGGGCATCGGCGGGGTGTTCAGGTGACCGGTCTTCGCGAGCGCGCCGGCCAGGTAGGAGGCGCCGTTGAGCGCGGCCCGCTCGGCGGTGGGCTTCGGCAGGTCCTTGCAGGTCGGGGACTGCTCGGGCTTCACCCCGCCGGCCGTGATGCCCTTGCCGAGCCCGGCGATGGTGGCGGCCGCGGTGGCGTCGGCGTTCGCGAACAGCCGCCCGTCCTTGTCCGGCTGGTACGCGAAGGCGCCCGGGCCGTCCTTCGTGGAGCACGGGGTGGCGAAGGTGAGCAGCGCGTCGTACGGCGTCCGGCCCTCGGCCGACTTCACCTCGCCGGGCTTGTCGCCCAGGGCGGCGAGCGCGCTGACCACGATGGAGGTCGAGTTGGCGTCGCTGGGGCTGCCGGGGTTGTAGCCCCAGCCGCCGTCCTTGTTCTGTATGCCCTTCAGCCAGCCGGAGCCCGCCTTGACGGCCTTGGACACCGCCTCGGGGTCGGCGCTCTGCTTCTGCACGGCGGCGAGGGCGTGGAGGGCGACGGCGGTGGCGTTGGTGTCCAGCATCGTGGCCGGGGTGCACGGCTTGGCGGGGTCCGGCCGGTACGAGGAGAACGCGCCGCTCTCGCACTGCTGTCCCTTCAGCCAGGTCACGGCCTGTTCGGCGGGCTGCACACCGCTGATCCGCTGCGCGACGAAGGCGACCGACTGGCGCCAGACACCGTCGTACGTCGGGTCCTTCGTGCCGTAGAGACCGGCGGGGATCACCGGTGCGGGCGTGGGGGTCGGAGAGGGCGCGGCGGACGCGGCGGGGGCCAGCGCGGTGCAGAGCACGGCGACGGTGGCGAACGCGGCGGCGCCGCGGCGGACGGTGGTCATGCGTGCTGGCCTCTCCTGCGGCCGGGCACCGGCACGCACAAGGCACCAGGCTCGGCTCCGTATTCCTCGACGGTGCCGGCGGTCACGTCCCGACGGGGCATTCCGACTCACCGTCGACGGCTAGAGGGCGACGGTTCACGGTTGCGGGTCAGTGCCGGAATTGCACCGGCTTCCCCCCGTACGGGCATGATGACGACTCGCACACTCTACCGGCCCGTACCCCTTGCGACCGGCGGGTGCGAGGCGCCTCACACACAGCCCGCACGGGGTACCGGACGCTGTGCCATGCTGACTGCTGCTCACGTGACCGCTGTTCACGTGTGCGACGTGGACGGCATCTCACGGGGGTGTGCTGAATGCGGCCGTTGACCGAGACCGATCCGCGCCGGGTCGGCGCGTACCGCTTGCTGTACCGCCTGGGGGAAGGCGGCATGGGCTGCGTCTACCTGGGCCGCTCGCCGGGCGGGCGGACGGTCGCCCTCAAGGTCGTCCATGGCGCGCTGGCCGGCGACTCCGGCTTTCGCCGGCGGTTCGCCCGCGAGGTCAGGGCCGCCCAGTCGTTACGGGGAGCGGGGACGGTGCCCGTCCTGGACGCCGACCCCGAGGCGACGGTGCCCTGGCTGGCCACCGCGTACGTTCCCGGGCCCGCGCTCTCCGAGGCCGTGATCGCGTACGGGCCGCTGCCCCAGGACGCCTTGTGGCGACTTCTCTCCGGGCTCGCCCACGCCCTCGACGGTGTGCACCGCGCGGGCCTGGTGCACCGGGACGTCAAACCGTCCAATGTCCTGCTCTCGCAGTCCGGACCCCTGCTCATCGACTTCGGCATCGCGCGCTCGGCCGACGAGACGGCGCTGACCGGGACCGGTCTCGTGGTCGGCTCGCCCGGTTACATGTCGCCCGAGCAGGCGGAGGGCAGGACGATCGGCTCGGCCGCGGACGTCTTCTCCCTCGGCGCGGTCCTCGCCTTCGCAGCGACGGGGCGCGGGCCGTTCGGCGGAGGGTCGGTGGCCGAGCTGCTCTACCGGCTCGTGCACCACGAGCCGGACCTCGACGGGGTCGAGGGCCGCTTCGGTGAGCTCGCGAGGGACTGTCTGGCCAAGCGGCCCGAGGACCGTCCGACGGTCGCCGAGCTCGCCGCCGTCGCCGACGGGCATCGCGCCGGGCACGGATCATGGTTGCCTGCGCCGGTCGTCGCCGCCATCGCGCAGAAGGCGGAGGAGCTGCTCAACGCGGAGGCGGAGGAGGAGGCCGAGGCGGAACCGCTGACGGCGGCCGAGGTGCCGACGGCCGCGTCGGCGGAGGCGGTCGTGGAGGGGGCGGAGGCGGCCGTGGACGCGGCCGAGTCGGTCACCACCGTCCTGCCCCCGCACACCCCGCCTCCCACGGCGGTCCTGCCGGGGCGTGCCAGGACCGGGACCGGGACGGCGAGGGTGCCGCGCGCCCGGGCCGAGTCGGGCCGCCCGCTCGCCCGTGTGCGCGCCGTCAAGGCGCTGACGTCAGGGCTCGGCAGACCGCTGTACGGACTGTTCTTCCTGGTACCGATGTTCGCGTTCCTCGTCGGCGGGGTCGACCTCATGGACCGCGCGGTCCGGTACCCGTCGCTCTCGGACCAGCAGCAGGGCCCCTACCAGTGGGCGCTGAACGACTGGTGGCGCGTCCCCGGCACGCTGCTCCTGTTCGCGGCGATGGTGGGGCTCCACCTCTACCGGCGGCGTCTGGTGACCGTTCCGCCCGGCAGGGTCCGGCTGTGGGCGGCCGGGGTCGGCGTCTACTGGATCGCGCTGTGCGTCGTGAGCGTCCTGCACGTGCTCTGGTTCATCTTCGTGTACAACGGCGCGGACTACGACGGCGGAGAGCCCTTCCTGATGTGGGTGGCTGTTCCCATGATCATCCTCGGCGGCGGCACCGCTCCGCTGATCCTGGTGATGTCCTGCGTCCGGATCGCCAGGGCCTGATCCCGCCGCCGCGCCGCCGCGCTGAGCCCGCCGCCGCGCTGAGCCCGCCGCCGCGTCAGACCGCCACGTACGCCACCGGGTCGGTGCCCTCGACGGCCTCCGCGCGGCCCAGCTTCACCAGGCGTCGCACATGGGCCTCGGCCTCGCTGACCGCGATGTTCCTGGAGCCGTACGGGATCTGCTCCCAGGGCCTGTTCCACTCCATGCGCTCTGCGAGCTGCCACGGCGTGAGCGGGGTCGCCAGCAGGCCGAGGAGGCCGGTCAGCCGCTCCTCGTGGTGGTCGAGCAGCTCCCGTACCCGGCCGGCCGCGCCCGCGAAGGCGTACTGGTGGGCGGGGAGCACCTCGGCGACGCCGAGCCTCCCGATCCGCTCCAGCGAATCCAGGTAGTCGCCGAGGGGGTCGGTGACGGTGGCGTCGTCCGGGTCCTCGTACAGGCCGATGTGCGGGGAGATCCCGGGCAGGAGATGGTCGCCGGAGAAGAGCCGGCCATGGCCGGGCAGCCGCGCGGGGTGCTCCTCCTCCAGGTGGAGGCAGACATGGCCGGGGGTGTGGCCGGGGGTCCAGATCGCGCGCAGCCGCCGCCCGGCGAGGTCGAGGAGCTCGCCGGGGACGATCTCGCGGTCGGGCACGGCCGAGCGGAGCCCGGGAAGCGTCCGGGTCCTGCCGCCCGAGGAGCGGGCGGCGAGGAGGGGGGCGATGTGTTCCTCGGGGGCGCCGACGGTGGTCAGTTTGCGGGTGAGGTACTCGAGCCAGGTGGCGGGCTCGGACTCGCGGGTGCGGCGGACGACCGCGGTGTCGGCGGCGTGCATCGCGATCCAGGCGCCGGACGCCTCGCGGACCTGCCCGGACAGACCGTGGTGGTCGGGGTGGTGGTGGGTGATGACCACCCCGTGGACGTCCTGTACGGAGGTGCCCAACGCGGTGAGCCCGTCGGACAGTTCGGTCCAGGAGGCGGGGTCGTCCCAGCCGGTGTCGATCAGCACGGGGCCGCGGTCGGTGTCGAGGACGTGGACCAGGGTGTGACCGAGCGGGTTGTCGGGGATGGGGACCTGGATCGACCAGACGCCTCCGCCGTGTTCGGTCACCTGGCTCATGGGCCCTCATCTCTTCGCGACGGCAAGGCGCTTGCTCGACCATTGCCCACTATAACGAGAACTGACGATCCGTCAGAGTGGCTTGCGTCGCATCGGTCCCGACCCGTCTCCGACCTGCGATCGGGCCGTCGTGGTTGGTCGTCGCCGGCAGGCGTGGGGCACCCTCGTGCGATCCATGGCGGCCCGGCGCATCCCGCGAGGAGCAGGTGATGACGCGGATCGGTGATCGGGTGGCCGGAAGGGCGCGCCCGTAGGATCGGCGAATGTCCTCAACGGCTTCTTCCCCGCTGGTACTTCGCGGTCGCTCCGGGCGGAGCGTCCGCCTGCGGAACGGTGAACTGCTGCTGGAGTCACGGCGGGAACTCCGGCGCATACCGGTGGCGGCGATCGAGCGTGTGGAGGTGTGTGGCCGCGGCGGGCGCAGGCTGGCCGTCGTGCTCACGGGGTCGGGGGACGGGGCGGCGGAGACGTATCTGCTGGCTTCCCGAAGTTCGGTTGCCGTGGCGCGGTTCGTCGCCGTGCTGAACGAGGCTCTGCCGGTGCGGGACGCGGACGAGCTCCGAACCCCCGGCTCCCTCGGGGTGACCGCGGAGCGGCGGGAGCGGCCGTGGTGGTCACGGGTGCGTGAGGTCCGGCCCGGGACCGCGGTGGCAGTCGCGTTCTGCGTCGTGCTGGCGGTTCTGCTGATCGCCGGGGCGTGGGCAGGGGCGCTGTGCTGGATCTTCGTCCCGATGCTGACCGGCGCCGGAGTCTCGCTCGCCGGCCTGGGGTGGAAGCCCGCTCGGGAGGGCTGGGTCCTGGTGACCCGGGGGATCACGGTGGACGGGTACCGGAAGAACTCGGGCTCCGTCGACGGGGGCGATCCCGACGCCCTGTACGTCTATCTGTTCAGCGACGCCGACGGGGTGCCGCGCGGCTACCGAGGGTCCAACGGCGGCCGCGACGAGGAGGAGATCACCTACGATCCGCGAGACCCGGGCGTCTGCCAGCTACGACGGCGAACGGTGGCCCAGCTCCTGGTCGGCGCACTGGTCCTCCTCGTCCTGGCCCTCCCCCTGCTGGCCGCCGGCGCGGCCCTCGGCCTGCTGACGTTCGTCGACCTGCTCGGCTCCTGACCGTCCTTCGGCGCCCGGTACGGCGCGAGCCCCTTCGAGGAGCTGACGCCAGGCACTTCCACGCCGCGGTCCTGGATCGGGTGGAAACGCCGCCCGATCACTGTCTTGATGCCCGCCGGCGTCCACAGTCGGCCAGCCCAGCCGTGCGCGGCTGCCCCTTTGGCCAGTTCCGCCTCCAACTGTGCGAACTACAGGCCCCTGCGACCGCAAAGCCCGCAGACTGCCTTCGTTCCGCGTCCGCCGCCATCGCTGCATCGACCGGGCGCTGACCCTCAGGTCCTCGGCGATCACCGCACACGCCTCCCCGCGAGCGCGAACCGCCGCCTGGAGCCGTAACCCTTCACGGAACTCCTGACGTCCGGCGGTCAGCCCGCCCCTTGTGGATACCGCATATCCCGCTGAGACACCACGAGTTCAACGTCAGTAGTTCTGTTGACCCGGAAACAATCATTGAGGGCTGCTGCGGGTGCACCTTCCGAGGAGTAGGCGGATTATGGAGTGGCCAGGTTGAGCGGCGGAACGAGGTGATGGGAGCGGGGCATGAGTGACACGCAGCATCGCGTTCTCCAATTCTCGAGCGCGATCATTGCATTGCTGGCCCTGACCCTATCTGTAATCGCATTCTTCAAGCAGAACTCCTCGGACGATCGGCAGAGCAAGCTGTCCGAGCGTCAGACGGTGCTGGCGGAGAAGCAGGCGAGCTTGAAGGAGCGGCAAGACGCACTGGCGGAGGAGATACCGAGGGTTTCCTACTTCTTGGACCCTGAGGACGGTTTTCTCTTCATCATGAACAAGGACAAAGATGCCATAACCGGCTTCTATGTCGAGATCGACACCCAGGCAGGTGGCGAGCGCGGGAAGCTGGACTACCTTCCTCCATGCATGAGAACCGAGATCAAATTCAATCCGGAACTTGTACGGCTCTTTCAGGCTGACCGTGAATGGACCGTTCATTTCAAGTCGGGGGGTAGTTGGTGGTCATGGGACAAGGACTACCGGGTGATCAAGCTCTCTGAAGAGCCCCCCGAGCGGGAATCGACGCTGCAATGGTCTGGGTTCGGATTCGTGGCTGAGGCAACCTGTGAGAGTTGAACGGGAGCCCGGGTTCACCTCGCCCCGCTGCATGTGGGGCGCTCCCGGCGGAGGGGCAGTAGCTGGTCGGCACTGACCTCGATCTTTCGCGGCGGTCCGTCGGTTCTTCGGCGAGGCCGTTTCGGTTGTTCGGGCTGCGTCATCCGCCCGGTCCGTGAACGGCTCCAGCTGTGGGCGGAGTTCGAAGGGGCCCGGCCCGCGATCCTGGGGCCCCTGCTCGGCCTAGCCGACGGGCACAGTGGAGTGTCCGACGGTCCAGGGGTGGCCCCGAGGCGACCCAGGCGGCATCCCGCGGGCCCCCCACCAGCGGCAAAGCGGCTGGTGGGGGCCCATCTCGTCCTGGGCATTGCCCGTGATAACTAGAACTGATATCAGTTCTGATACACAGTCAGAAACATCGCGGGTTCCCGGGAGGCAGTCGGTCATGACCGAGCTTGTGGAGCACGGAAAGCTGTTCATCGGCGGGGAGTTGACCGATCCGCTCGGCGGCGACGTCATCGAGGTGATCTCGCCCCACACCGAGGAGGTCATCGGCCGTGTGCCGCACGCCTCCGAGGCCGACGTCGACCGGGCCGTCGCCGCCGCACGCGCGGCCTTCGACCGCGGGCCCTGGCCCCGGATGAGCGTCGAGGAGCGGATCGAGGTCGTCACCCGGATCAAGGACGCCATCGCCGTACGCCACGAGGAGATCGCCCGCTCGATCAGCGCGCAGAACGGCTCCCCGTACTCCTGGAGCGTCCTCGCCCAGGCGCTCGGCGCCATGATGGTGTGGGACGCGGCGATCACCGTCGCGCGCGACTACCCGTACGAGACCCCCCGCGCCGGTGTCCTCGGACCGATTCTCGTGCGGCGCGAGCCGGTGGGTGTGGTGGCGGCGGTCGTGCCGTGGAACGTCCCGCAGTTCACCGCCGCAGCCAAGCTCGGACCCGCGCTCCTCGCCGGCTGCACCGTGGTCCTCAAGCCGTCGCCCGAGTCCCCGCTCGACTCGTACATCCTCGCCGACATCGCGACCGAGGCCGGACTCCCGGAGGGCGTCCTGTCGATCCTGCCCGCCGACCGCGAGGTCAGCGAGTACCTGGTGGGGCACCCGGGCGTCGACAAGGTCTCCTTCACCGGATCGGTCGCGGCCGGAAAGCGCGTGATGGAGGTCGCCTCCCGCAACCTCACCCGCGTCACCCTCGAACTCGGCGGCAAGTCCGCGGCCGTGATCCTGCCCGACGCAGACGTGGCGACGGCGGTCGCCGGGATCGTGCCGGCCGCCTGGATGAACAACGGCCAGGCGTGTGTCGCCCAGACCCGCATCCTCGCCCCCCGCAGCCGGTACGACGAGATCGCCGAGGCGTTCGCCGCGGCCGCCGGTGCGCTCGTGGTCGGCGACCCGCTCGACCCGGCGACCCAGGTCGGTCCGCTGGTGGCCAGGAGGCAGCAGCAGCGCTCCCTCGACTACATCGGCATCGGCCAGGAGGAAGGCGCCAAGGTCCTTGCCGGCGGCGGCCGTCCGGCCGGCCTCGACCGCGGCTGGTACGTCGAGCCGACCCTCTTCGGAGGCGTCGACAACACCATGCGGATCGCCCGGGAGGAGATCTTCGGGCCGGTCATCTGTCTTCTTCCGTACGGGGACGAGAGCGAGGCGCTCAGGATCGCGAACGACTCCGACTACGGGCTCAGCGGCAGCGTCTGGACCGGGGACGTGGAGCACGGCATCGACTTCGCACGGCAGGTGCGGACGGGCACGTTCAACGTGAACACCTTCAGCCTGGACATGCTGGGGCCGTTCGGCGGCTACAAGAACTCAGGCCTGGGACGGGAGTTCGGCCCGGAGGGCTTCGGCGAGTACCTGGAGCACAAGATGATCCACCTGCCGGCCGGTTACGAGGGGCAGGGTGGCGCCTGATGGGCGACCGCTGGCACGTCGAGGTCGACCGGGGGGTGTGCATCGGCTCCGGCATGTGCGTGAACCACGCCCCGGACGGCTTCCGCCTCGACACTGCCCGCCAGTCCCACCCGCGCGAACCGGAGTCGGACGCGAACGAGAAGGTGCTCGCGGCGGCCGAGGGGTGCCCGGTGGAGGCCATCCTGATCACCCTCCTGGATGGCGGGGAGCCGATATTCCCTCCTGAGGAGTAGGCGGCCCGTGGAACACTCCTGCAGCACTGCCGGGCGAACCGTGCCCGGCAGTCGTCGAACAGGGGTGGGGAACGAACATGCGCAGGACGGCGATGAGGCGGGCCGCCATGACCGCTGTCGCCGTGGCCGTCGTACTCGGTGCCGCGGGCTGCGGCGCGGGGGAGGGAGGCGGGGCGTCCGCCTCGGCCCGGCCCGAGGACTCCGGGCCGTTCACGAAGGACCGGGCGCGGGCGGACCTCGACACGTCGACCGCGGACGCCGGGGCTCCCGCCGCCGACCCGGACTGGGCCGCAATGGACGCGCGTGCCAAGCCCGGCTCGTTGGGGGCATGCGGGGTCTCCTATCGCGGCTACGGCACGGAGAAGGACCGGGTCGAGCTCCCACGCTACGAGGCCGTGGTGGACGAACTGCGCGAGCGCGGTTGGCGGCAAGCCGGAGAGCGGAGGGAGCGCAAGACCGGCGACGGGACGATCGGTGAAGTCCTGTGGGTCTTCAAGAAGCGCGGCTGGACCTTGGTGACGGAGTTCCGGAACTTTCCCGATGCGGGCTACATCAACCTGGCGGCCTTCGAAGACACCTGCCGCGACCAGGCCGTCGGCGCTGCGGGCGTCGGCCCGCTCGACTGACCGTTCCGGCCTGTGCCTTGCCGGAGGAGGCGTTTCCACGTGCAAAACTACTCCCTTGATGGCGGGGGCAAAGGGCCTTCGTGCGCCTGGAATTGGGAGTGTTGTGCGCAAGGCGAAGTGGGTGGCCGCGGCCGCCGGTGTGGTGCTGCTGGTCGCGGGTTGCGGCGGCGAGGGCGGCTCGGGCAAGAACAAGGGCGGCTCGTCCTCCAGCTCCACGAGCGGTTCCACCGGCGGGGGTTCGGACGCGGGCGGCGGCGACAGCCCGGACGCGGCCGCGGTGGAGAAGGAGATCGAGGCCGCTGCCACGGCGGCGGGCTTCGTCCAGGACGCCTCGGGCGAGGACGTACCGGCGGAGCTGAAGGACTGCATGGTGTCCTGGACGGCCGACACGAAGAAGGTCGCCGACCCGAAGACGGCCTACGACGCCACGGTGAAGACGCTGTCCGGCGGCGGCTGGACGGAGGGCCAGGGCACCGAGCAGGCCGGGTCCACCATCAAGACGCTGAACAAGGGCACCTGGTCGCTCAAGGCCAGCAACCACGGCGCCGCAGGCTTCTCGATCGTGATGTTCATCGGCACGGACAACACCGCGAAGTGCGAAGCCCTGTTCAAGGCCGACCTGGAGAAGAACAAGAAGCCGTAACGGCTCGCTCACACCGTCCCGCGGCCCTCCGGGGCCGCGGACGCGGTCGGCGCGGCGGCCACGGGGTGCGCGGTCGCCGGCCCGTTCGGCACGGTCAGGTCGATCAGCCGGCAGACCGTCTCGATGTCGATCTTCACCTGGGCGATCGAGGCCCGCCCCGACAGCCAGGTGATCAGAGCCGAGTGCCAGGTGTGCTCGATCACCCGCACCGCCGACAGCTGCTGAGGCGTCGGGTGCTCCAGGCCCATCGCGTCCAGGATGATCGCCGTCGTCAGCCGCGAGACCGTGTCCACCTCGGGGCTCACGCTCCGGTCCGCGAACGTCAGCGCCCGCACCATCGCGTCCGCCAACTGCGGCTCCCGCTGGAGCGCCCGGAAGGCCCGCATCAGCGTCTCCGCGACCCGCTCCGCCGAGCTCTCGCCCGCCGGCGGACGCTTCCGCAGCGTCGTGTGCATGTGCTGGAGCTGGTCCTGCATCGTCGCGACCAGCAGATGGATCTTGGAAGGGAAGTAGCGGTACAACGTGCCCAGCGCCACCCCTGCCGCCTCGGCGACCTCGCGCATCTGTACGGCGTCGAAACCGCCCCGCCCGGCGAGCTGCGCGCTGGCGTGCAGGATGCGGCGGCGACGCGCCTCCTGGCGCTCTGTCAGGGGCGGCGAGGCGGGTCTGTCTTCCGACGTCATGAGGTCCCGTTCCGTGCGGTGAGGGAGCGACAGTATGGCGGGGCTCCGGCCGTGGCGCGAATCACCTGATCCGGCTCTTACGGCGGGGCTACCTGCCGGTAGATTCTGTGCTCCTTGAACGATCAAGAACGATCAAGTCTGAAACTTGTTCTAGATTAGCGCGAGCGGTTACGCTCCCGCGAAACGCAAGCTCGAAGGGGGCAGCGAGTGACCGCTGAGGCCATAGAAGCAGGCCCCCGCCGGGGCACCGCCCCAGATGCTCCCACCGACGGTGACAGTCCGTTGCGGATCGCTCTCCTCACGTACAAGGGGAATCCGTTCTGCGGCGGCCAGGGCGTCTACGTCCGGCATCTCTCCCGCGAGCTCGCCCGCCTCGGACACCATGTCGAAGTCATCGGCTCGCAGCCGTACCCCACCCTCGACGAGGGTGTCCCGCTCACCGAGATCGCCAGCCTCGACCTCTACCGCTCGCCGGACCCCTTCCGCACGCCGAAGCGGGACGAGTACCGCGACTGGATCGACGCTCTCGAGGTCGCCACCATGTGGACCGGCGGCTTCCCCGAGCCCCTCACCTTCTCCCTGCGCGCCCGGCGCATGCTCGCCGCCCGCCGCGGGGACTTCGACGTCGTCCACGACAACCAGACCCTCGGGTACGGGCTCCTCGGCGGCACCAAGGCGCTCGGCGCCCCGCTCGTCACCACGATCCACCACCCCATCACCGTCGACCGGCAGCTCGAACTCGACGCCGCCGCCGACTGGAAGCGCCGCGCCTCCGTCCGCCGCTGGTACGGCTTCACCCGGATGCAGAAGCGGGTCGCCCGCCGCATGCCGTCCGTGCTGACCGTCTCCGGCACCTCCCGGCAGGAGATCGTCGAGCACCTCGGCGTACGCGACGACCGCATCCGGGTCGTCCACATCGGCGCCGACACCGACCTGTGGTCCCCCGACCCGTCCGTCGCCGAGATCCCCGGCCGGATCGTCACGACCTCCAGCGCCGACGTCCCGCTCAAGGGCCTCATCCATCTCGTCGAGGCCCTCGCCAAGCTCCGCACCGAGAACCCGGCCGCCCACCTCGTCGTCGTCGGCAGGCGGGCCGAGGACGGGCCGGTCGCGCAGGCCATCGAACGGTACGGACTCGAGGACGCCGTCGAGTTCGTCAAGGGAATCTCGGACGCCGAGCTCGTGGACCTGGTGCGCTCCGCCCAGGTCTCCTGCGTGCCCTCGCTGTACGAGGGGTTCTCGCTGCCGGCCGCCGAGGCCATGGCAACCGGGACCCCGCTGGTCGCCACCACCGGCGGCGCGATCCCCGAGGTCGCCGGCCGTGACGGCGAGACCTGCCTGGCCGTGCCGCCCGGCGACGCGGGCGCCCTCGCGGCCGCCCTCGCCCGGCTGCTCGGCGACGCGGACCTAAGGACCCGGCTGGGCGCCGCGGGGCGGGCCCGGGTCCTCGCCAACTTCACCTGGGCGCGGGCCGCCCAGGGCACCGCCGACCTGTACCGCGAGGCCATCGCCTCGCGGGGGAGCGCCGCCCGGCAGAGGGCCCACAGGTGACCGCCTCCCGGCGTCACCGGGGACCCGACGGGACCGCCCCCAGGTGACCGCCTCTCCGCTTCGCCGCCTCCACCCCCGCACCACCACCCATCCGGAAGGGCAGACCCCGTGCTGACCGTCGACTTCACCCGCTTCCCGCTCGCCCCCGGCGACCGCGTGCTCGACCTGGGCTGCGGTGCGGGCCGGCACGCCTTCGAGTGCTACCGGCGCGGCGCCCAGGTCGTGGCCCTCGACCAGAACGGCGAGGAGATCCGCGAGGTCGCCAAGTGGTTCGCGGCGATGAAGGAGGCCGGCGAGGCCCCGGCCGGCGCGACCGCCACCGCGATGGAGGGCGACGCGCTGAACCTGCCGTTCCCCGACGAGTCGTTCGACGTCGTGATCATCTCCGAGGTCATGGAGCACATCCCGGACGACAAGGGTGTCCTCGCCGAGATGGTCCGGGTGCTCAAGCCCGGCGGCCGGATCGCCATCACCGTCCCGCGCTACGGCCCCGAGAAGATCTGCTGGGCGCTCTCCGACGAGTACCACGAGGTCGAGGGCGGCCACATCCGCATCTACAAGGCGGACGAGCTCCTGGCCAAGATCC
Source organism: Streptomyces sp. NPDC056222 (assembly GCF_042264065.1). Lineage (NCBI taxonomy): Bacteria > Bacillati > Actinomycetota > Actinomycetes > Kitasatosporales > Streptomycetaceae > Streptomyces > Streptomyces sp. NPDC056222. The sequence goes on from NZ_JBHJTL010000044.1 coordinate 44,975, forward strand.
GCCAGGCCGGCCTCAAGCCGTACGGCACGCACCACGCGCACGCGCTGCACTCGCCGTACTGGTGGCTGAAGTGCGCCTTCGGCGTGGACAACGACAAGGCCCTGCCGGTGCGGGCGTACCACAAGCTCCTGGTCTGGGACATCATGAAGAAGCCCGCCCTCACCCGGGTCGCCGAGCAGCTGCTCAACCCGGTCGTCGGCAAGAGCTTCGTGGCGTACGCGACCAAGCCGCATCTGCCGAAGGCCGACACGGACGCCGTGGACGCAGTGGACGCCGCCAAGTGACCTCTCCCGAGCAGATCGCGGAGCACCTGCTCCTGCCCGGGGTCCTCACCGCCGAGCAGGCCGCCGAGACCGTCGCCGGGATACTCGCCGTCCAGCGCGAGGACGGGGCGATCCCGTGGTTCCGGGGTCACCACCTCGACCCGTGGGACCACACCGAGGCCGCCATGGCCCTGGACACGGCGGGCGAGCACGCCGCGGCCACCCGTGCCTACGAGTGGCTGGCCCGGCACCAGAACGCCGACGGCTCCTGGTACGCGGCCTACCACGACGGCGACCACACGGACGTCACCGACCGGGGCCGCGAGACCAACTTCGTCGCCTACGTCGCCGTCGGCGTCTGGCACCACCACCTCGCGACCGGCGACGACGCCTTCCTCGACCGGATGTGGCCGGTCGTCTACTCCGCCGTCGAGTTCGTCCTCGGCCTCCAGCAGGCCGGCGGGCAGATCGGCTGGAAGCGCGAGGAGGACGGCACGCCGGTGAACGACGCCCTCCTCACGGGGAGTTCGTCCATCCACCACGCGCTCCGCTGCGCGCTCGCCATCGCCGAGGCCCGCGAGGAGCCCCAGCCCGACTGGGAGCTCGCCGCGGGCGCGCTCGGCCACGCGATCCGCAACCACCCCGAGCGCTTCCTCGACAAGTCCCGCTACTCGATGGACTGGTACTACCCGGTCCTCGGCGGCGCGCTGACGGGCGCGGCCGCGCAGGCCCGTATCGACGCGCACTGGGACGAGTTCGTGGTCCCGGGGCTCGGCGTGCGGTGCGTGCTGCCCAACCCGTGGGTCACCGGCGGCGAGAGCTGCGAACTCGCCCTCACCCTCTGGGCGATGGGGGAGTCCGACCGGGCCCTGGAGATCCTCCAGTCCATCCAGCACCTGCGCGCCGAGGGCGGCATGTACTGGACGGGGTACGTCTTCGAGGGCGACAAGGCCGTGTGGCCCGAGGAGCTCACCACCTGGACCGCCGGCTCCCTGCTGCTCGCCGTGGCGGCGCTCGGCGGCGACGAGGCGACGGTGGCGGTCTTCGGCGGGGAACGGCTGCCGAAGGGGCTGGAGCCGGACTGCTGCGGGTAGTCGTCGGCTCCGGTCGGCCCGGCCCACCTGGCCGGGCGGCCCGGTCCACGAGCCGCCCGGCCCACGAGCCGGCCCGGCGCCGGCGCGTCGTGACGTGACACATCGGTCCGCGGGTTTTTTGACGCGTGCCAGTCGTCCGGAGGACGCTCTGGACATGCCTCAGACAGAGAACTCCCCGAGTGTGCTGCTCGAAGCGCGATCGGCCGTCGTGATTTCCGCCGAGCCGCATGCCGTCTATTCCATCGTCAGTGATCTCCCGCGCAGTGGTGAATGGAGCCCGGAATGCGTCGGGGGCGCATGGGTGTCCGGTGAGCCGGGTGCGGTGGGTTCGGTCTTCCGGGGGGAGAACGAGCGCAGTCCCGAGGTCGTGGCCTGGGCGCCTGTGGTGCGGGGGACCTGGCACACGGAGGCCGAAGTCGTCGCGGCCGAGCCCGGGGTGACGTTTCGTTGGTCGATGCGGAACAGTTCCGGAGAACGTCAGGACAGCGTCTGGGGATTCGACGTCGAACCGTCGGGATCCGGCAGCCTCCTGACGCACCATTTCCGCATGGGAAATCCCACCGAGGGAATCCAGGGAATCACCGCGGAAATGGACGGCCCCACCCGGGCGCGCTTTTTCGCGGAGTGGCAGGCCAAGGTGGCCGACGACCTCGCGGCCACGGTGAAGCGCATCAAAGGCATCGTCGAGCGAGGGTGACTGGCGCGACAGAACCTGGATAGTTAGACTCCAGGATTATGCGTACGGGTGAAGTCGTCGAGTGGGGCCTGCACTGCTGTCTGACGCTGGCCTGGCTCGACGAGAAGCAGCCGGCGCCGTCGGCGAAGCTGGCGGCGGTGTTCGACCTGTCGCCCTCGTACCTCAACAAGTGCTTGCAACGCCTGGTCCGGGCGGGGATTCTGACCTCCACCTCCGGACCCCGCGGGGGCGTGCGCCTGGCAAGGGCCCCCGAAGCCATCACAGTCATGGACATCGTCTCGGCTCTGGAAGGCCGTGACGAACTCTTCCGCTGCTCGGAGTTGAGGCAGCGGGGGGCGGGCGGTGCGGAGATCCCCGCATCCGAGTCCCTGCAACCGTGCGGCATCGCCACCGTGATGCGCCGGGCCGAGATGGCATGGCGACGTGAACTCGCCGGCCAGACCCTTGCCGATCTGATGGCATCCGCCCCGGCCACCACGCCGCGCAGGATCCGCAGGAGTTACGACCGCATCTCCACCTGAGTCTCGCCGGCACTTCCGGCGTGGGCGCATCAGGCTGCCCTGCGCCCCAGACTCGCCCCCGACCCCTTGACCTGACCCTCCCAGCGGGAGATTCGAGATGAAAACTATCCTGAATAAGGAACGGCAGAACCCGACGGACCAGGAGGCGGGAGGCCGAGGACTCGGCCCCACCTTCGTCCTCGCGCTCGGCACCTTCGCCGTCGGTACCGACGCCTTCGTCGTGGCCGGCTTCCTGCCCTCCATGGCCCAGTCGCTGGACGTGTCCACGTCCGCGGCGGGCCAGTCCGTCACCCTCTTCGCCGCGGCCTACGCGGTCCTGTCGCCCGTCCTCGCCACCCTCACCGCGCGCATCCCGCGACGCACCCTGCTCGTGTCGGCGCTGGTCGTCCTCGCCCTGGCCAACCTGCTCTCCGCGCTCGCCCAGGACTACCCCACCCTCCTGATCAGCCGGGTCCTCGCGGCAGCCGGTGCCGCCGCGTACACCCCCAACGCCGGCGCCGTCAGCGCCGCCCTGGTCCGCCCCGAACTGCGCGCCCGCGCTCTCGCCGTCGTCATCGGCGGCCTCACCATCGCCACGGCACTCGGCGTCCCGCTCGGCAATGCCGCCTCGCAGTGGACGAGTTGGCGTGTCGCGCTCGGCGCCGTCGCCGCACTCGGCCTGATCTGCGCGATCGGTGTCCTGCTCGTCATGCCGCACCTGCCCGGCGGCCCCCGAGTCCCGCTCGCCACGCGGCTCGCCGTCCTGCGCAAGCCCGGAGTGATCGCCGTACTGCCGCTGACCGTCCTCGGGATGGCCGCCTGCTACACCGCGTACGCCTACAGCGTGCCCACCCTGAAGGCCGTCGGTGTGCCGCAGTCCGGCGTGACGCTGATGCTCTTCCTGTACGGAGTGGGCGCCGTCGTCGGCAACTTCGTCGCCGGACAGGCCACCGACCGGGTCGGCTCCGTCCGCGTGCTCACCGTCGGCTATGTCGTCATGACCGCCACCTTCGGCATCCTGACCTGGCTCGCCGGGGCCTCGGCACACCTTCCCGTCCTGGTCGGCGTGCTCGCCCTGGCCTGGGGAGCGAGCAGTTGGTGCCAGACGCCCCCGCAGCAGCACCGCCTGATCTCCGCCGCCCCGCAGGAGGCGGCCCTCGTGGTGTCGCTCAACTCCTCCGGCATCTACCTCGGCGTCGGCCTCGGCACGGTCATCGGCGGACTCGCCCTGCCCACCGGTGTCTGGCTGGTCTATCTGATCGGCGGAATCCTCGCCCTCGCCTCGCTCGTCTGGCTCCGCGCCGGCGCGTTCCTCATGAAGCGTCCGTGAAAGGGGCCACCACGATGACCGTCGCACCGAACCCCACACCGGACTCCACACCGGAGTCCGCACCGGAGTCCGCACCGGAGTCCGCATTAGATTCCGCGCTGGACTCCCTGTCGGACCCCGCGCCTGACCCCACACCGAACTCCGCACCGGACCTCGCGCCCGAGATCACCGGCGCCGACTGTCTGATGCGCGCCCTGGAGGCCGCCGGAGCGGACCTCGTCTTCGGCATGCCCGGCGGAGCGATCCTCCCCGCGTACGACGCACTCCTCGACGCTCCGTCGATCCGGCACGTCCTCGTCCGGCACGAGCAGGGCGCCGGGCACGCCGCCGCCGGATACGCCCAGGCCACCGGCCGGGTCGGCGTCTGCATAGCGACCTCGGGGCCCGGCGCCACCAACCTGGTCACGGCCATCGCGGACGCCCATGTCAACGACGTGCCCCTGGTGGTGATCACCGGTCAGGTGCCCAAGGAGCTCGTCGGCACCGACGCCTTCCAGGAGGTCGACTTCTGCGGCGTCACCCGGCCCGTGACTCGTCACAGTTACCTCGTCAGCGACCCCGCCGAGATCGCGGAGTGCGTCCTGGACGCCTTCCGCATCGCCGGCGGCGAGTACCCGGGCCCGGTCGTCGTCGACATCACCAAGGACGCGCTCCAGCGGCGGGTACGGCAACCGGCCCTGCCGTACCGGCCCGCCCCGGTCCGCCCGAGGCCCGCCCCTGCGGCGGTTCAGGGCGATCCGGCGGGGGCGGACACCCCCTTGGGGGCCGTTCTGGCCACCCTGGCCCGCGCCACCGGCCCGGACACGCTGCACGTCCTCGGCGGCGAACTCCACCATCTGTGGCGGGGGAGCGACGACTCGACGCTCGCCTCCCACCAGTGGAGCACCCCCGGCTACGCCCTGCCGGCCGCCCTGGGCGCCCGGATGGGCCTGCCGGACCGGAACGTCTGGGTGGTCACCGACCCCGGCTGCTTCCTGGCCACCGGGCGCGAGCTTGTCACGGCCGCACTGAACAAGGTGCCGCTGAGGGTCCTCGTCCTGCGGGACGCGAGCGGGGCCGTCGCCGATCTCGGCGGCATGGCCGAGGCGATGGGCTGCCGCGCCCTCGGCCGTACGGATCCGGCGGGTCTCGCCGCCGCCGTCGAGCGGGCGCACGCCGTGCACGACCGGCCGGTGCTCGTGGAGTGCGTCGTCCCGGGCGGAACCGAACCGGGCACGCAGCGAACATGGCCTGAAGTGGTCGTACCCGAAGCGGCCTGAAAGGGCCACGGGGGAGGGGCATCCGCGACCGGGCGGATGCCCCTCCCCTGTTGCGTGCCGTCCTTCGTCCCGTCAGCTCTCCGCGAGCTGCCGGGCCAGCTCCAGCCGCTTCACCTTGGTCGTCGCCGTGTGCGGCAGTTCGTCGAGCCGACGCTGCACCGGACGGGCGAGCATCGGCAGATCGGCCACCGCCCGCTGCCACACCAGCGGGTCCAGCGGGGCGTCGTCCCGGGTGCACACCACCGGGACGGCCCTGCCGTCAGGACCGGGGACGATGATGACCTCGACGAGCGAGGGGATGCTGCTGAAGAGCCGGTCCTCGATCTCCAGCGTGCTGTTGATGCCCGGGATCTCGTCCACCTCGCGGTCGAGCAGATGCAGACAGCCGAACTTCGTCCGGTAGCCGAGGTCGCCCATCCGCCACCAGCCGTCCGGCGTGACCTGCTCGCCGTACCGCTCCTCCTCACCCAGATAGGTGAGGATCCGTCCTCCGCTGCGGACTTCGATGCGTCCCGGGGAGGTACGGCTCACCGGTCGCCCGTCGCGGCTGACCACCCGAACCCGTGTCATACCGGGGAACGTGGTCCCCACGCACCGGTCCTCCTCGCCCGTACGGTGCCGACGCGTGTAGGTGCGGGCGGCGATGGCGCCGGTCTCGCTCTGGCCGTACGTCTGGGCGAAGTACGGCGCCCGGCGCCGCGAGGCGGCGAGCAGGGTGCGGACGGTCCGCGGATGGATGGCGTCGAAGGTGTTGCTGAAGCAGGTGACCCGGGCCAGCGGGCGGGCCGGGTGGTCCGCGAGGACCTCCCAGGCGAGCAGGGTGTTGGGGTGGGCCTCGATCACCCCCGGCGGTATCCGCGCGAACAGCTCGGCCACGGACTCCGGGTCGTCGTCCCGCAGCACGATCAGGGGATGCCCGCGGAGCGCGAACAGGGCGACTCCGCTGATCATCCGGGAGTGCGCGAAGGAGACGTGCAGGGCGAGCGGTTCGTGCCGGCCGACGGCCGCGAGGACCGCCGACTGCGGGCGGCAGCGGGCCTGGATCGTGAGGCCCGTCTGCACCGCCAGCTTCGGCAGCCCGGTCGTGCCCGAGGTGTGGGTGACCAGCGCCGGACCGTCCTGCGGCATGGTCACCGGGGCGACCCGCGGGACACCCGCGAGCCCTTCGAGCCCCACCGCGCCCGGGAAGTCGCCGACCGCCGTCAGCACCCGGTCGGCGAGCGTGAACACCTCCTCGGGCAGCTCGCCGTCCAGCTTCGCCGCGTCGGTCAGCAGGACCGGCCGGTCGAGCCGCTCCAGGAGCCGGGCCACCGTCCCGCCGTCGAGCTTGGGCGAGAGGAGCACCGGCACGCCACCGACCCGGGCCACGGCGTAGGCGAGCAGGGAGATGTCGAAGTTGTCCGTCTTGAACACGGCGACCCGCTGCCCGGGCCGTACATGCGCGGCCCACAGCCGGGAGGCGAAATCGTCCACGAGGTCGGCGAGTTCGGTGAGGGTCGGCCGACGCCCCAGGCCGGGTGCGATGTCCAGGTCGTGATCCAGGTAGACCGGATTCGCGGGATGGCGCGCGGCGGCCCGGTCGAAGACCGTGCCCAGCCGGATGCCCTTGTTGCCGATGCGTTGCAGGAACATGCGGGAAAACCCTTCGGTCTCGGGGCGTCCGCGGGGACCGGTGTCGACGTCCGGCCCGCGCTGCCCGGTCGAGCATCCTGAAGGGGTGCGCATGCGGCAACGAGGGCGCGGCCATCACGTCAAGTGGTCCCGATGTCCGTCATGTCGCGCGCGGCACGGCCTCCCGGATCTCCAGGAGCAGGTGCTCCACCGGCCCGTCGCCCTCCGGCACGTCCACTGCACCCACCTGCCGCAGTTCGCGCCCGCACTCCTCGGCGAGCCCGCGCAGCAGGGGCAGGTTCCCCCGGCTGCTGAAGTGCAGCAGGGCCCGGCCCTCGGGTGCCAGGCGGCCCGTCACCTCGGCGAGGAAGCGCCGGTGGGCGGCGTAGCCGGGGTCGACATAGGCGCGCTCGTGGTCGTTGCCGTAGTGGTAACCGTCCGGCGCGAGGACATAGTTGGAGCTCCAGAACACGGTGTCGAATCGTTCCTGCGGGTCCAGTGCCTGGAAGAGGTCGCTGTGCACGACCCGCATCCGTCCGGTCATGTCGTGCCGGGCCGCGTTCAGTTCGGTGTTCCGTACGGCGTTCGGGTTGATGTCGGCCGCCACGACCCGGTCGCAGCCCGCGAGCGCGGCCAGCACGGAGATCACGCCCGCACCACAGCCGATCTCCAGGAAGGCGCCCAGCCGCGCGGCCGGCGCGTCCGGACCGGGGACGCCGAGGCCCAGGAAGTCGAGCGCGGTCTCCGTGGAGGGGGAGTGGACCGGCGCGAACACCTCGTCCAGCAGATCCCACTCGTACCCTCGCATCGAGAAGACCCGAGGGCGGTCGGCACGCGTGCGCGACTCGGCGCAACGGGCCAGCGATCGTTCGTAACTCTGCGTCTGTCGCACGGGAACCTCGGCTGGAAGGAACGGTGCCGCCCGAAGGCGGCAGAGGACGCCACTCTCTCCCGTCCACCGGGTCCGGCGAAACGATCAGGCCATTTCCGCGGAGCCGTCGCTGCACGCCTGTTGAGACGCATTCGTGACCTCGGTCGAACTTCCCTACGATGAGGCGTCTGACCAGTAGTGATGGAGAGAACCACAGTCGTGGGGGGAACCGTGGACGAGGGGCCGGTCGCCGCCACCCGCGACGCCTTTGCATATCTGGAGCTGCTCGCGCGCGAGGCGCCCGCCGCCCACTTCGACGAGCCGCTGCGCCACGTCCCGCCCGCCCCCGGGACGGACGCCACCGCCGAGGGCGACGGCGCGACCTCCGACCGGGCACGGCAGCTCGCCCGCGAGATACAGGGGAAGTTCGAGCGGCAGCAGCGCCGCGACATGGGCAGCACCGCTCTCCTCGACGTGGCCCGCGAGTTCCTTGCCAGCCACGGTGTCGACGAGCTGCTGCGGCTGACCTGCCGCCGGGCGCGGACGCTCCTCAGCCTCGACATCGCGTACCTCTGCCTGTACGACCAGAAGACCGACAGTCATGTCGTCAAAGCCGTCGACGGCCACTCCTCCGATCTGACACCGGGCTTCGTGGTGCCGCCCGGCGCGGGACTCGCCAACCCCGCCACCCGGCGGGCGGCACCCGTGTGGAGCCAGGACTACCTCGCCGACACCCGGATCAACCACTCCGCCTCCATCGACGAGGTGGTACGGGCGGAGGGGCTGCGCGCGATCATCGCCGTCCCACTCGGCGGCAACGGCACCCACTTCGGGGTCCTGTACGCGGGACACCGCACGGTCCGCCACTTCTCCCCGGAGGAGGTGGCGCTGCTCGGGACCTTGAGCGAGATGGCGGCGGCGGCCCTGGAGAACGCCGGACTCCTGGACGAGTTGAGGGCCGAGACCACCGCGCGGGCCACCGAGGCCGTGCGGGTCGGCGAGGAGCTGCGCTCCGTTCGCCGGCTCGCCGAGGCACAGGCCGCGCTGATGGAGCGCACCCTGGACGGCAGTTCGCTGCCGCAGCTCCTGGCCGCCGCCGGAGACCTGCTGGGCGGGAGCGTCCTGCTCGCGGACGCGGCGGGCCGTACGGTGGTGGGGCACGGCGCCGCCGAGGCGCAGCCGGCTCCCGAGGCGTTCACCGCGGCGGCCCTGGCGGCACGGGCGACGGACGCCCCGGTGGAGTCGGCGCCCGGGGTGTGGATCGCTCCGGTCCGTGGCGCGGACGACCGGCTCGGTCATCTGGTGTTGCACCGAGCGGAGCCGCCGACCTCCGAAGACGCCGGTCTGCTGCGGCTCTGCGGCCAGGCCGTGGCCCTCCTTGTGCGACCGGGGGCGGTCACCGAGGAGACCGTTCTGCGCGAGGAACTCGCCGAGGCCCTGTTGATCGGCGGCGAGTGGATCGGGCAGCGGCTGCTCGCCCACGGCCGGACCGTCGGCCTCGACTTCACGGCACCGTTCGTCGTGGTGGCCGCCCGGCCCGTGGCAGGACTCACCGACCGGGCCCTCGCCTGGGCCGCCGCGTACACCCGCGACAACGGCGGCCTGCGGGTCCGGATCGACGACCACCTCGTCCTGCTGCTGCCGGGCGACGACCCGGCCGAAGCGGCCCGTACGGTCGAGGCGTTCGCCCGTGGCATGGGCAGCCCGGCCACCGTGGGCGCCGCGGGCCCGGTGACGGAGGGCCCGGGCGCCCTGCCCGCCATGTACGACCGCTCCGTACGGGCCCTGGGCACCCTCACGGCGCTCGGTGCCACCGGCAAGGCGGCATCCGCGCAGCAACTCGGCCCGGTGATGACCCTGCTCTCCCACGAGCGTGACGTCGACGGCTTCATCAGGGCGACGATCGGCCCGGTCCTGGAGTTCGACGCCCGGCGCTCCGCCGACCTCGCGGTCACCCTCGAGGCCTACTACGCGGCGGCAGGCAGCCCCACCCGGGCAGCGCGCCGCCTCTACCTCCACCCCAACACCGTCTCCCGGCGGCTCGAGCGGATCACCGAACTCCTCGGCCCCCAGTGGCAGGACCTGACCGCAGGCCTCGACATCCAGCTCGCCCTGCGGCTCCACCGGACACGGGAGTCCCTCGCACCCTGCCCGGATTCGGCCGACCGCTGAGCGGACCGTCGGCCCGAGCGGGCTGACGGCCGACGCGAGCTTCGGCGACGACGGTGGTCCGCGGCGCCTCACACCGGCACGGCGGTCCGTCGGCGCGACCGCGGGCCGACCCGCTGCTCCGGCGGCCGCCCCGGCGCCACGGCACCACCTCCGTCCGGCCCGGCCGGCTCCCGTGGCGCGAGCGTCCGCACCGCCTGGGCCACCGACACCATCGTCATGTGCCGGTGCCAGCCGGCGAAGGACCGGCCGCCGTAGTCGTGCAACCCCGAGCGGCCGGCCGATCCGCTCTGGGGCGAGTCCTCCGCCGCCGGCGTCGACGAGCCGCCGCCCGCGAGTTCGGTCAGCCGCAACAGGGCGGAGAGCGGCGCCGTCGTCAGGTCGGTCAGCCACAACCGGTCCGGCGCCGCCTGCGGCCCGAACCACTCCCCGACCAGGAGCCGTTCACCCAGCCGTCCGTGGTGCCGTCGACCTCCTTGTTCACCCGCCCCGGTCGGCAGGCTCACCCGCAGCGCCACCGCCATCCGGCACCCGTCGGCCCGGGTAACCGGGCGCCGCACCCCTGCCGAGGAGAGCAACTGCCGTGCCATGACGGACTGCTGACGTGTTCCGGCGTGCCCGCTGTCGCCGGCCAGCACCCGGGTGGCCCCGCTGATCCGGGCCAGCAGGGGTACCCGCCCCGCCTCGAACCGGCGCAGCAGCGTCACCAGCGCGGCGCGCCGCGCGTCGACGACGATCGGGCGGGCCGCCGAGGCCCTCCGGAGCGGCAGCTCCAGGGCGGTGGTCACCGTCGAGTCCTCCGGTGACTCCGGCGCCGTGTAGTCCGCCGGTACTCCGGCCCGCTCCCGTTCGGCCGGGTCGCCGAGGAGGCTCTCGGGCAGGTCGAGGTGCCAGTTGACCGGGATCTCGCCGCTCGACGAGGTCTGCCACAAGCCGTAGCCGAACTGGCCGTTCACGGTCCGTCCGAGCTCCGGTACCCAGCGCCGGTCGATCCCCACGAGTCGCTCCCCGGTCTTCGGCAGGGTGATCGGTCGCACCACCCACGCCGTCGGTGGGGCGGTCCGTTCCAGGAAATGGACCAGCGCCTCACGAACGGGCCGCCAGTCCCAGCCGGAGCTGGCGATGAAGTGGTGGAAGCGCTGCTCGGCCGCCGGCTCCCCGGAGTGCGTCGCGATGTTCCGCGCCGTCTTGCGGCCGGGCACCGTGAGCATGCCGCGCAGGTACTGGTCGGCGGTGCGCCGTTGGTCGCTTCTTCGCAGCGAGGCGAACACCTCGCGGCTCAGATCCATGAAAAGGTCCTCATCACTGTGCGTAGCGATGGGATACATGCCGGACCGGCCTCCTGCCGCTCGTCGAATGAGTTTTCGCACCTCAGACGCTTCCGGCTGACGACGATCCGGCACAAGGAGCGCCGGTCACACGACCGACGGTCTCTCAGGGTGACCCCGACGTCGGCTCGGATGCCGTCAGCACGTTCCACCAGCACGGGTCCCGGGCAGTGTGCCCGGACCACAGTGCGGCGGCCGTGGATGGTGGTGGCCGGGCTCCCCGGGGTCCGGCTCGGGCCGACTCCGTCCGGCCCTACGGCGGCCGAGGGGTGACCTCGCCACCGGCGCGGGCCCCGGAACGGGTCCCATCGCCCGGACGGAGTCGCCCGGGTGGCGGAGCCGCGGGGCCGACGCGAGGCTGAGGCCCGAAGCCCTTGAGGGAGGTCACGTCGTGCCCAGTCCCGTTCCGATACGCCGCGGAGCCGTGGCGGTCCTCCTGGCCTGCGCCCTGCTTCTGACGACAGCCGCCTGCGGCGGGGACGACGAGAGCGCGAGCGGCACCGCTTCGCCGTCCGGCACGGTCGAGCAGCAGCGGCTCGCCAAGACCCGGTTCGTCGCCAATGCGGGCCTGGCGGCCGGCGCGACGTACCAGTGGATCATCAAGCCGTACCGCGAGGGCAAGTTCAAGAAGGGCGCCGACGGTCAGAAGTTCGCGCTGGTCAAGGCGGGCCTCGCCGGAGCGTTCGCATACAACCGGCTCAAGGCGGCGGTGAACAACGCCAAGGGAGACGAGCTGCTCTCGAAGGCGGTCGCGCCGCTGACGGCGGGCATCGAGAAACTCAAGGACCTCGGCACCAAGCTCCGTAAGGGTGAGGCGAGCGAGGCGGATGTCGGGACGTTCGAGGACGTCATCAACGACGTGAAGGACGCCGGGAGGAGCGCGGGCGCCGTGGTGACCGACAAGGTGCCCAGCACGTCCCAGCTGGGCGGGTGAGACCGGCGCCACCGGCGGCGCGGAGCCGGGCGGTGAAAGGGCTGCCGAGGACTACGAGTTGAGCTCCGCGAGCAGTCTCAGTGTGGCGAGGTCCGGTGCCGTGACCAGCAGGTCCGTGACCGGACCCTTCCGCCACGCCTCCAGCCGTTCGGCGATCCGTTCCCTGGGCCCGACGAGCGAGATCTCGTCCGCGAAGGCGTCCGGCACGGCCAGCACGGCCTCCTCGCGCCGCCCGGCCGCGAACAGCTCCTGGATGTGCCGGGCCTCGGACTCGTACCCCATGCGCGCCATCAGATCGGCGTGGAAGTTGTGGGCGGTGTGCCCCATGCCGCCGATGTAGAAGCCGAGCATCGCCTTGACGGGCAGCAGCCCCTCGGCCGGGTCGTCGCAGAGCTGGGCGCGGACCATGGGGGCGACGAGGAAGGACTCCGGGAGCCGGTCGGGGAGCGCGTAGACCTCCGCGTACCGGGTCGGCGACCAGTAGAGCGGCAGCCAGCCGTCGGCGATCCGGAGCGTCTGGGCGATGTTCTTGGGCCCCTCGGCGCCGAGCAGCACGGGCAGATCCGCGCGGAGGGGGTGCGTGATCGGCTTCAGCGCCTTCCCGAGCCCGGTGCCGTCCTCCCCGGCGTACGGATGGGAGTGGAACCGCCCGTCGAGCGCGACGGGCCCCTCGCGCCGCAGCACCTGGCGGATCACGTCCACGTACTCGCGGGTCGCCGTCAGCGGACTGCGCGGGAACGGCCGTCCGTACCATCCCTCGACCACCTGCGGCCCGGACAGCCCGAGCCCGAGCATCATCCGGCCGCCGGAGAGATGGTCGAGCGTGAGCGCGTGCATGGCGGTGGCGGTGGGAGTCCGGGCGGCCATCTGTGCGACGGCGGTCCCGAGTCCGATGCGCGAGGTGTGTGCGGCGATCCAGGTCAACGCGGTGAACGCGTCGGACCCCCAGGCCTCGGCGGTCCACACGGAGTCGTACCCGAGCCGCTCCGCCTCCCGGGCGAGTTCGAGGTGAGCGGGCGAGGGGCCGCGTCCCCAGTAGCCGAGGGCGAGTCCGAGACGCATGGCGGGAAGCCTTCCTGACGGTGTGTCAGATACTTCCGGGGACTGTACGACAACGGCCCCCCGCCCGGAAGGGCGAGGGGCCGCTGAGGTGGAACGTCAGCCGCGCTGGATGCCGGTCGTGTCCTGGAGGACGCCGCGGCGGCCGTCCTGGGTCTGGGCGATCAGACCCGGACCGCGCTGCTCCACGGCCAGGTACCAGGTGCCGGGGGCCAGTTCGGCGATCGGGGTCGGCGAGCCGTCCTCCGCGTACAGCGGGCGGGCCACCGGGACCGCGAACCAGAACGGTGCGAAGTCGCCGGCGGGCTGCTGCGCCTGCGCCTGCGTCGGCTGCGGGGCGGCCGGGGCGGCGGCGGCCTGCGGGTCGGGCTGCGGCTGGCCGGGGTACGGCTGGGGCTGCGCGCCGAACGGCTGCTGCTGGGCGCCCGGGTAGCCGTAGCCGCCGGGAACGCCCGGCTGGCCGGGCTGACCCGGCTGGACGCCGTACGGCTGCGGGGTCTGCGGACGCGGGGCGCCGACCAGCGGAGCCTTCAGTGCCGGGACCAGCGGCGCGGCGACAGCGGCGCCGGCCAGGACCAGGGAGGCGATCAGGCCGAGGATGAGGCCCGCGCCGGCGTTCTCCGACTCGAAGATCCACATCAGCAGGTTCCAGGCCGTGGCCACGGTGAAGGCGACACCGACCTGGCCGAGGTCGAGACCGACGACCTTGCGGTTCTGGAGCTGGGGAAGGCCGCGCGACAGGACGACCAGGGCGGCGCCCGCGATGCCGAGAAGGAAGACACCCCAGCCGAGCGGGGAGAACTCCCAGGAGTTCGGGGAGTCGACGTTGCCACAGAAGCTGCCTTCGCAGCTGCTGGTGCCGAGGAACGAGGCGATGAACAGCACCACCGCTGCACCGATCAGCACGCCATCGCCTCGAGTGAGGGAGCGGATATTCACGTAAGAGTCCTTCGTCGGGTCGTCTCGTCGGGGTGGCGCGAAGCACGGGGGCGGCCCCATCGTACGGAGCGAATCTATCGCCCGCGGGTTCTACCCCTTGAGGTAGGTCCCGATGCCGTCCGCGATCCCTTGCGCGGCTTTCTGTCGCCACGCCGCATCGGTGAGGAGTGCGGCATCCTTCGGATCACGCATATTGCCGCATTCGACGAAGACCTTGGGAACGGTTGAGAGATTGAGTCCCCCGAGATCCTTGCGCACGTCCAACCCGCTGCCGGAACCAAGGTAGTTGGCGGGCGCGGTGCCGGTCGCGAGAGCGAAGTGGCGGGCGACCGCCTCGCCGAGCGTACGGGAGGGGCCGACGATCTTCGAGGTATTTGCGGCGCCGGAGTCGACGCGTGCGGGCAGGATCACATGGAACCCGCGGTTGCCGGTGCCGGAGCCGTCGGCGTGCACGGAGACGACGGCGTCGGCGTGGGCCTCGTTGCCGATCCGGGCGCGTTCGTCGATGCAGGGGCCGTAGGGACGCTCGGCGTCATGGGTGAGCACGACCTTCGCGCCCTGGCTCTTGAGGAGATCACGCAGTCGATGTGAAACATCGAGGGTGAACGCGGCTTCCGTGTAACCGGCGTTCGTGGACGTGCCGGTGGTGTCGCATTCCTTGCGTGTTGTGCCGATATCGACCTTTTGGTTGATTTCCCGGGAGTGCTGGAAGTTGCCGGGATTGTGACCGGGGTCGATGACGACCGTACGTCCGGAGAGAGGCCGCGTGGCCTGGGGCTTGTCCCGCGTCGGCTCGGGGGTGGCGGTGGGGGCGAGCGTCGGGGTGGGCGAGCCGGTCGCCTTGGCGTTGGCGGCCTTCGGAGGCTGCGACGCCCCGCCGCAGCCGGCCAGGACGGCGCAGGCGGCGAGGGCGCAGGTGAGGGCACTCGCGCGGGCGGGGATCTTCCGGTGGTCGTACGGCACCTTGCGACTCTAGTGGGAGGCGCCGCCGAACGATCCGCCGACGCGGGGCGACTGTGAAGGGACTGTGGCGGGTATGAGGAAGGTGAGTGCGTCGGTGAGGGGCACCGCGCACGGACCACGGGGGGCACTGTGGTGGGGGAAGAGCCGAACGACGCACGTCCATCGGGTGAGCGGGGGGAGCCGACGGGGCCTGGAGGGCCGGGTGGGTCGGACGAGCCGACGCGGCCCGGAGAGCCGACGTGGCCGGGAGGAGCGGCGGAGCCGACCCGGCCGGGGCACCCGGGGGAGCCGACGTGGCCCGGGGTCTCGGAGACGCCTTGGGCGTACGGGGCGCCGGGGACTCCAGGGGCCTCGGGCACGCCCGCCGGGGCAGGGCAGGAAGCCGGACAGGGAGCGTGGCCGGGGGCGTCGATACCGCCGCCGCCCGCGCAGCCGCCCGGGATGCCGCCCTCACAGCCCTACGGAGCGCCGGACCCCGGACCGCCCGCGCTGCCGCCCGCATCGAACCCCGCGCAGGCCGTCCTGGTCGGGCTGCTGAACCTGTCCTGCCTGGGGCTCGGGTACGCACTGCTCAAGCAGTGGGTCCTCGCGGCCGTCTGCTGGGTCGCCACGGCCGTCCTGCTGCTTGTCGCGCTGCCCGCCGACGTGGACGGCGTGCCCACCGGCCTCCTCGTCGGTTACGGCGTGTTCCTGCTTGCCTCGGCCACCGACGGCGCGCGGCGCGGGCTGCGCGCCCCGCTCGTCCTCGGCTCGGGACCGAGCGTCGCGCCCCGGCGCCTCGCGCTCCCGCTGGTCCTGGCGCTCGTCCTGCTCGTCGTGCCGGTGGGCGGCTCGGTCGCCTACGGGGTGGCGCGTGACGAGGCCGTGGAGCAGTCGCTCCTGGACCGCCTCGCCGCGGCCGACACCCAGGTGAAGTCCGTGGCGGGCCAGAGCTTCGGCGGCGCCGAGCACACCTACCGCAAGGCGCTCGCCGTCTATCAGGACCTCGGCACCGCGCACGCGGGATCGCGGGCGGGCCGGCTCGTCCCCGACCGGCTCGGGGAGTACTACCAGGCGGTCTCCGCGCCGTACGAGCAGAAGAAGTACTGCGAGGCCGTCCCGGCCCTCAAGCATCTGCGGGCGCTGCCGGAGACGGTGGACCGAGGCCTGCTCGGCGGGCTGATCGGCAAGGCCGACGACCCGCTCGCCCACTCCTGGTACGAGTGCGGGATCGGCGGACTCGGCGTCGCGGGGGTGGAGACGGCGGCAGGCGAGCACCTGAACGCGCTCCTGTCGACGTTCCCCGAGTCGTCGTACGCGCGGCAGGTCGAACCCAAGGTCGCGGAGGGCATCAGGACCCGATCCGCCGCGATCTCGGGCGGGACCACCGACCCGTGCGCCGGTGTGGCCGAACTACGGCGCTACGGCACCACGGTCGACCTGCTGCCCAGGGCGAGCTTCGCCGGAGTCTCGCAGCAGCACGGCGACGCGGTGCAGAAGGGCGACTTCGCCTGCGGGGTGGATCAGTTCAAGGACAAGGAGTACACGCGGGCCGTCGAGACGATGACGCAGTACGCCAAGGACCACCCGAGCAGCCCGCAGGCCGCGCACGCGCGGAACATAGCCATCGCCGCCGAGATCGCCGACGAGGCCCCGGCGGCCGGGAAGCAGCTGCCCCCGGCCACTGCTCCCGGCGGTTCCCGGATGGTCATGGTCGTCAGCAACGACGGCCCGGGAGAGGTCGAACTCCTCTACACGGGACCGACCACGGGCCGCGTCACCCTCAAGGCGTGCGGCACGTGCACGGCGTATCCCGGCAGCCTCGCCCGCAACGCACCCAAGATCAAGGCGTGCTCGGGCCCGTCGTCGAAGTACCCCAAGGTGACGCTCCTGCTGCCCGCCGGAAACTACCACTTCCTCCAGAAGCGGGACGGGACGACGGGCTCCGCGTTCGCGGCGGACAAGGCGAGCACGGCCAAGATCGCACCGGGCTACAGCTACACGAACTGCCTGTACGTGACCTCGGGATTCGGCTTCTAGCGGCCGGGCCGCGCGGGAGCGGGGTGCACGGAGCGGTCGGCCTCAGGCCGCCCGCTCCGCGCGAGCCTCAGGCCGCGCGCTCCGTGCGCCTCAGGACGCGGAGGGAGTCGGTCACCGAGACCTCCTCGAAGTCGCCGGACTCCAGGGCCCGGAGGTAGATGCGGTAGGGCGCCTGCCCGCCGTCCTCCGGGTTCGGGAAGACGTCGTGGATGACGAGGAGGCCGCCCTCGGCGACCTTCGGTGCCCACCCTTCGTAGTCCGCCGTCGCGTGCTCGTCCGTGTGACCGCCGTCGATGAAGACGAACCCCAGCTCGCCCGCCCACACCTTCGCCACCTGCGGGGACCGGCCGACGACCGCGATCACATGCTCCTCCAGACCTGCCTTGCGCAGCGTCCGGCGGAAGGTCGGCAGGGTGTCCATCAGGCCGACCTCGGGGTCCACGACGGTCGGGTCGTGGTACTCCCACCCCGGCTGCTGCTCCTCGCTGCCCCGGTGGTGGTCCACGGTCACCGCGACCGTCCCGGCCTCCCGGGCCACGTCCGCGAGCAGGATCGTGGAGCGCCCGCAGTACGTGCCGACCTCGAGCAGCGGAAGCCCCAGCTTCGCGGCCTCGGTGGCTGCGGCGTGCAGCGCGCGCCCCTCGTCGAGGGGCATGAAGCCCTTGGCGGCCTCGAAGGCGGCGAGGATCTCGGGCGCGGGCATGGATGCTCCTACTGGTCGGTACGCACGTACGGGCAGCCATGGTGCCCTACGCCCCGCACGCGAACCACACCCGCTTCCTGTCAGACGGAGAAGTCCACCTCGGCCGCGGGCAGGACGCGGGTGCGGCGGCCTGCGAAGCGGATGTGGCGGAAGATCTCGTTGTGGTGGGCGATCGACTGATCGGCCGGGACGAACGGGCCGCCGCCGTCGGGGCGCAGGGACGTGGTGTGGCCGTCCTCGACGAGCACCAGGTCGTAGCGGTGGCTCAGCGCCTGCCGGGCCGTCGTGTCGACGCACATCTCGGTGGCGAAGCCGGTGACGACCACCTCGGTGACGCCCAGCTCCCGCAGGGTCGTGTCGAGGCCGGTGTCCAGGAAGCTGTCGGCGCTGTTCTTCGCGACGACGGTCTCGCCGGGCCCGGGTTCGAGGCCGGCCACGATGCGCCACCCCTCCGTCCCGGCCGGCAGTTCGGTGACGTCCTGATGCTGCAGGGTCACGATCGGCACCCCGGCCGCCTTGGCCCGTGCACGCAGCCCCGCGATGGCGGCGACGGTCTCTTCGGGGCGGTGGGCGATGGCCATCAGGGCGTTCTGCATGTCGATGACGAGAAGCGCGGAGGCGTTCGGCATGCGGCCACGGTAGCGGCCGGGGCGTCCTGTTCGAAACGGTGCGGCTCATGGGAGAGGGAGGCGGGAACGGGCCGGTCGCGAGACGCCCGCCTCCTCGATCCGGCGAGGGCGGCGGCTCAGCAGGCCTTGAGGGCCGCGAGGAAGTCGAGTCGGGTCTCCAGCCGGGCCAGGTCCCGGCCGGTGATCTGCTCGATGCGGGCGATGCGGTGACGCAACGAGTTGACGTGCAGGTGGAGTTGGGCGGCGCAGGTGGTCCACGACGCGTCGCAGTCGAGGAACCTCTCCAGCGTGGGCAGCAGGTCGGTCCGGTGACGGCTGTCGTGATCGCGCAGGGGGCCGAGCAGACGGGAGGCGAAGGCGCGCCGGGTCTCGGCAGGGATGAGTGGCAGCAGCGTCAGGATGTGCGAGGTGAGGTCGTCGAAACCGCGTACGGCCACTCGGTCCGGGTGGTCACGGGCGATGCGCAGCGCGGTACGGGCCGCGTCGAGCGCTCGGCGTGCCTGTTCCGCTGCCGCCACCGGAGAGCTGACACCGATGGAGACACTGCCCGTGGGGCCGAGCCAGCGTGCGAGCACCGCGGTGAGCCTCTGCTGCAGGGCGACGCGGTCGAGGGCCGGTTCGGGGAGTCCGTCCGTCGGCTCGGGCACCAGGACGAAGAGGACGGCCTGCTCGTGGTCGACGGTGGCGGCGATGTCCTGCGACGAGACGGGCACGGGGTCGTCCGGTTGGATCAGGGCCTCCTCCAGGAGTACGCGGAGGGCCGGGGCGGGGATGGGGCCGGTGCCGCGCCACTCTCCCTCGGCAACCACGAACTGGCAGCGCTGCCAGGTGTCCTTCCGGCTGACGACGGCCTGCGCGGTGCTGCTCAGCCGGACCGGGATCTCGCCGGGTGGGACGTGGCTGTGCAGCAGATCGACGAGTTGACGGGCCAGATCGTTCAGCGCCACCTTCGTCCGCTCGTGTGCGGACCGCGCGTCGACGGCCAGTTCGACGATCCGGTCGAGGAGTTGCTCATCGCTCGCGGGCCGGTTCGACGTGTCGGCCGCCACGACGAGCAGCCAGTCGCCCAGTTCGGCCGCCTCTCCCGTCGCGGTCGACGGCGTCGACGGGTCTGTCGCGCTGCGAACCGGCACGAGCGAGTAGTGCCGGTCCCCGATCGTGACCTCGTGGGGAGCCGGCTCGCGTGAGCGGCGCGCGGCGAGGTACCTCCCGGCGAGCGCCATCGCTGTCCTGGCGCGCAGCGGAGGGCGGGCCCCGGCGATCTGACGCCCGGTCGGGGACAGGAGATGCGCATCGAGGCCGATGCTGTGCTGCAGGAGCTCCAGTACGGCATCCGGGCCGCCCTGCCCGGTGAGGAGCCGTCGATGGCGTTCGACCACGGCGGCGAGGCTGCCCACGGCACGGGGTTGCAGACGGCGCAGGACGTGTTCGGTGATCGAGGCGAACGAGATGTCCGGGTCCACGGCCATGAGTGGAAGGCCGTGGCGTCGGCAGGCGTGCACCAGGTCGTCCGGGACGAGGCCGTGTTCGGCTTCGCCGGCGGCGAGCACCGTGACGCCCGCCCGGTCGAGGATGCGCACGAACGGCTCGGCGTCTCCGTCCTCCCGCCACCAGGCGAGCCCGGTGAGGACGAGTTCGCCGCCGGCGAGGAAGCGGCCGGGGTCGGCCAGGTCGGTGGTCAGGACTGCGCGTACCTCTCGATCGAGAGCGCTGTCGTCGGCGTCCTGGTCCACGAGCAGGAACAGCCCCAGTTCGTCCTGGAGTTCGCGTATCCGCATGATCGCCACCCTCTCATGTCCACACCGGGCCGATCCGTTCTCCGTGACGGGAGTTTCTGCAGGTCATAGGTCTGCTGCGGTGGGAAAGCACGGTGGTCCACAGGCGATGCGGCAGCCGGTTCTGGGGGATCGGTGACTGCCGCGTCCGCTTGATCGCTCGGTCTACTTCTACGAGTCCGGCCGACAGCGCCTGGACGAGTCGATCGAGGGCTTCGGGCCCCGGGCCGCACGCCCCGGCCGAACGACTCACCACGAACCACGCGCCACGAACGCCTCGTGATGGACGACCCGACACGAACGAGTCGCCACGAAACCACTCGCCATGAACGACCCGACACGAAGAGGAGAGCCATCCATGGACTTCCTTCGCCCCACCGGCTGGGAGGAGGCGCTCGCCGCCAAGGCCGAGCACCCCACCGCCGTACCGATCGCGGGTGGCACCGATGTGATGGTCGAGATCAACTTCGACCACCGGCGACCCGAGTACCTACTTGACCTGAACCGCGTCACCGAACTCCAGGAATGGCACGTCGGCGAGGAGAACGTCCAACTGGGAGCGTCCGTTCCGTACACCCGGATCATGGAGAACCTGCGGGCCGAGCTGCCGGGTCTCGCGCTCGCCTCGCACACCGTGGCCTCCCCGCAGATCCGCAACCGCGGTGGTGTCGGCGGCAACCTGGGCACCGCGTCGCCGGCCGGTGACGCGCACCCCGCGCTGCTCGCGGCGGGTGCCGAGGTCGAGGTCGAGTCGGTGCGCGGCAACCGGTTCATCCCGAT
>NZ_JBHJTL010000045.1:0-65890 GCF_042264065.1 Streptomyces sp. NPDC056222
GGCCGGGGCCGTACGCCCCCGGCCCGCGCCGGCGTTCACCTCGGTCGGCCGGCCGATGTCAGCGGCATTGGCCGAAGCGCGGACCGTGCACGGTGATGCCCGTCAGGTCGGGGGCAGGGGTGTTGCCCTCGCACCTCAAGGGGCCCGTGACGGTGGTGCCGGTCAGCGTGGTGCCGCCCGCGTTGGACTCGAAGGTGACCGGACCGTTGATCGATCCGCCTTCGCACAGGGAGACCGGGCCGAAGGTCCCGCGCACGGTCAGCGGGCCGATGACGCGCACGCCGCACAGCGACAGGGCGCGAGCGCCGTCGGCGGAGAACGATCCGGTGACGGCGGCGTCCCGGGCCGCCAGTGCGCCGCCGGACTCGATCCGCACCGGGCCGGACTGCCGGGCTCCCGCAGCGAGGCAGAGCGACTCTCCCGCGAGGACCGTCAGCGGGCCGGTGTGGTGTCCCGTCAGGCAGGGGCGGCTGAACCCGACGGTGACGGCGGCCGGTTGTGGACTGCTGCTCGCGGAGTGCAGCGGGTCGCCCTCGTACCGTGCGGTGATCGCATGGCTGCCCGGCCGCAGTACCGGCGTGCGCAGCACGGCCCGCCCGTCCGTGAGCGGCGCGGTGCCGAGCGGTGCGTCGCCGTCGAGGAAGACGACGCTGCCGGACGGGGTACCGCCGGCCGAGGCGGTGACCTCGGCGGTGACGGTGATGGCATGCCCGTACAGCGGGGTGGTGGTGTCCGCGGTGAGGGTGAGGGCGGTGTCGTGGCGCCAGGTGACGACGGCCCGGCCGTCGCCCTGGTTGACGCCGGGGGTCAGGCCGGCTCCGGTGGTGATCGGGTCGGCGTAGCCGCTGCCGCCGCCTCCTCCGGCGCCCGGCAGGTTGTCGGGGTTTCCGCCGCCGGAGCCGCCGCCGCCGCCGAACCAGCCGCCGCCTCCGCCCCCGCCGCCGTTGCCGCCGCGCCCGCCGTTGCCTCCCGCGCCGCCGCTGCCCGGGTTGGGCAGGCCGGTGTTGGGGTCGGTGGCACCGCCGGGGGAACCGGGGCCGCCCAGCCGTGAGTTGGGGCTTCCGGTGCCGTGGGCGGCTTGGGTGGCTCCCCCGCCGGCGATTCCGGAGCCCTCGGGTCCGTCGGCCTGGCCGCCGGGCTCGCCGGCGCGGCCACCGCCGTCGCCGCCGTGCAGCTCGGGCCCGCCGTTTCCGGCTCCGCCACCCCCTCCGGCGACCAGGATCCGCTCGGACGGGCCGAAGGCTCCGACGCGGAGGTCGGAGGCCCCGCCGCCGGAGCCCCCTCCCCCGTGGGCGCCGCCTCCGCCCGCGCCGTGGCCGTACCCTCCGGGTCGGGCGTACTCCCCTCGCCTGGAGCTGCCGGGGATGCCGGCGGCGCCCACGGTGAGCTGGAGGACCTGGCCGGGGGTGACGGCCACGGTGGCACGGGTGTGGCCCCCACGGCCGCCGGGGGCACCGGTGTTGGGCGGGTTGGGGGTGACGTATCCGGCGGCGCTACCGCCCTCTGCGCCGAACAGGTCCACGGTCACGGAGCTGACCCCGGCCGGGACGGTGAAGGTGTCGGTCCCGGGCGCGGTCCAGGCGCATCCGGCTCCGGGGCCCGTGGTGACGACACCCGTCGTCCCACAGACGGGTTCGGCCGCGGCGGCCGTCGCGGCGGGTGGGTGAAGGGCGGCGGCGACGAGCACGGCGGCGCCGGCCAGGACGAGGGCAGGGGTCCGCACGGGGCGGGTTGTGTTCATGTGTCAGTTCTTCTGCCGAGTCGGGGAAGGGGAAGCGGGAGGGCGACGGACGGGTTCAGATGCCGTCGTCCGCGCACAGCGCCCAGGAGTCGGTGTAGGTGTTCGGGGAGCTGCCGCCGCCGGTGTGGGCGTCGGCGGTCCAGTACGCGGCCGTGGTCGTTCCGTCGCCTACGGGGACGCCGCCGGAGGTGCTGGGGAAGCTGCCGTTGAGGTGGTCGCCGACGGAGCCCGGTCCCGTGAAGTTGGTGGTGGTGAGGCTGCCGCCGCTGATCGCGGCGCCGCCGCTGACCAGGGTGCCGTCCCCTTCGCCGCAGCCGACGGTGGCCGTCTGCCCGCTGGTGGCGGCGGTGGGGCCGCTGACGGAGGTGTGCCGGACGGTGACCGTGGCGCCGCCGACGTCGATGCCGTTGCCGCTGCAGATGGCGTACGCGTAGGTGGTGTTGTTGCTGTTGCCTCCGCCGCCGTTCCAGCCGACCGCGGTCCAGGAGTCGGGGTCGGTCTCGCCGTTGGCGGCGGCCTTCTGGCCGAAGCCGTGGGCGGAGTCGTCGAAGGTCGGGAAGGACGCGATCGGCTTGAGGCTGCCGACGCTCGCGGGGGTGATGCGGGCGCCGCCGCCGAGCAGGCGGGTGTTGGCGGGGCAGGTGGCGGTGACGAGGCCGACGGTTCCGCTGCTGGTGGGTCCGGCGAGCTTGTTCATCACCACCTGGGTGTGGTTGACGAGGCTGCTGGTGAAGCACAGGGCGTACGGGGTGCTGGAGAAGGAGGCGTTGACCGCTCCTCCGCTGCCGCCGATGCCGAGCCAGTGGGTGACGTCGGTGCCGACGACTCCGGTGGAACCGAGGTACTCGGTGCTTCCGTCGGGGCTGGGCACGGTGCCGTTGATCTTGTTGCCGTTGGAGGAGGTGCCGGTGCCGATGGTCTGGCTGATACCGCCGCCGGAGATCAGGCCGCTCGAGCAGGCGGCGTCGGTGGTGATCTCGGCGAACGTGGACGCGGGACCGGCGGTGGCCCCGGGCGTACGGACCGTGACGCCGACGGAGTTGGCGTACGCGACGAACGGGACGGTCACGGCGAGGGCCGCTCCCGCCACGAGGGCGAGAGCGCGGCCCATCGGGCGAGGACGGCGGTCGAAGACAGGGTGCATGGGATCCATCTCCTCGGATCTCCGCAGGGGTGCTGCCCAGTGCGGTGGGCGGCAGCTGCGTACCGTAGCAGCGGAATCCATTCGTATCTATGAGGTGTTTGCGGACTGAGACCTGCCATATGCGAGGTGCCGTGTTCGCCCGGGGTATCGAGCGCCAGGTGCTGCCGGTCGCCCAGCGGTACGGACTCGTGGAGCCGGCTCTCGGGATGCCCGGCTGATGTCCGGCCGATGTCGGTGGCGTCTGCGACGATGCATCGCATGTACGAGGCAGTCATCCCGGTCCTCCGGGTCGGCGACGCCGCGGCGGCCGCCGCGTGGTACGAGCGGCTCGATTTCGCGCAGCAGTGGGTGCACCGTTCGAGCCGGGGTTTCCCGCCTTCGTGGAAGTGGCCCGGGGTGAGGTCCGCTTGTTCCTGTCGGAGCATGAGGGCGACGCCCGCCCCGACACCCTGGTCTATCTGCGCGTGCGTGATGTCGACGCCGTGGCAGCCGAGTTCGGGGTGCGGGTGGAGGAGGCTCCCTGGGCGCGTGAGATCGAGCTGCGGGACCCGGACGGGAACCGGCTCCGGATCGGAACGCCCAAGGCGTGACCCGCGGCTCCCGAGGAGCCGCCGAGCGGGCCGTCGCCGGGCTCGACCGGGGCATCGGCCGGCTCGAGCGGTCGAGCCGCCGGCGACGGCCGAATCCCGGCAGATCGCGCCCGGTCGGTCGGTCAGGGACGCCCGGACCGGACGATATCCGCCCACTGGGACGACAACGGCGTCCTGAAGCAGGCCGTGGGGCCGCCCGGCCCGCGTGCGGGCACCGGGCGGCTTCGCGAGGTCACGTCCTCGGAACGGAGCTCAGCAGGCCGGCCACCTTCCACCGGCGGTCGGCCGGAACAAGACCGAGGAGCAGCACTTCCCACATCTCGTCGACACGCTGGTCCAGGTCACTGCGGCCGGACAGCACCGAAGAGACCATCTGGATCCCGGCCAGGCTGGAGATCACGAGATATGCCACGGTCTCCGGTGAGATCGTCGGCACGATGTCACCGTCCTCGATCGCCTTGCTGACCATGTTCTCGCACGCGTCGATCCACATCCGGTACGCGACGGGCAGATCGCCGGTGTAGGTGAGCTCCATCAGCAGCCGTGTCCCGGCCCGCACGAGGACGTCCTTGTCGATCATCCGCGCCGTGGTCTTGGAGATCACGACGATCTTCTCCAGCGCGCTCCCGTCGCTTCGGATGACCTCCTCCACGACGGCGCTCATCCGGCTGTTGTGCTCGTTGAGCACCGCGTTGGCGAGAGCCTCCTTGGCCGGGAAGTGGAAGTGCAGTGCACCCCTGGTGGTCCCGGCCTGCTCGATGATCCGACCGAGGCTCGCTCCGGCGAAGCCTGCGGCGTCGAACACCGCCGCGGCGCTCTCGATGATGTGCTGCCGGGTCGCGATCGCCCGTTCCTGCTGAACTTCTCTCATCCGTTGGACCCTCCCAACGGGGCAACTGTTGCTGACATCGCTCAAACCTATCCGGACCGCTGTCATCGGCCCATGCCATGGGTGCGCCACACGTCCTGCCGGCCCGTGCCGACGGCACCCGTGCCCGCACCGTACGTCGCCCCGTCCCGTCCGTTCGCACTCCGTGTCCGCCACCTGCGGCGTGCTCGCCGCATACCACTACTTGATGGCGACCAGACGCTCCACGTGCCCGCCCTTGAGGCGGTCCGACTCCTTGATGTCGAAGCCCGTCGAGCGGACGTTCTCGATCGGACGGCGGCGCAGATGTTCACCCGCCGAAGGCACGCTGAACCGCTCGATGATCCCCTGGATGCCTCGGAGCAGCCAGTTGGGGCTCACCACGTGGTCGATGCAGACGAATCGGCCGCCGGGGCGCAACACCCGGTGGATCTCACGCATCGCCCGGTCCACGTCGGGAATGGCGCACATGCTGAGCGTGCAGACTACCGTGTCGAAAGTGGCGTCCCCGAAGGGCAGTTGATGGGCGTCGCCCTTGCGCAGCTCGACCTCGCGCCCCAGTTCGTCGGCGCGTGCTCGCGCGGCCTCCAGCATCTTGTCGCTGATGTCTATGCCGGTCAGCGCGATGCCGGACGGGTAGTAGGGCAGGTTGAGACCGGTCCCGATGGCGACCTCCAGGACCTCTCCGTCCGCCCGGCTGCACACCCATTCCCGCTGCCCCTCGTACAGCAGCCGATCCCAGAACTTCATGTCCTTGTCATAGCCCGCTGCCATCTTGTCCCAGTACGCGCGCCACTTCTCCTGCTTGCTGACCATCGGCTCCGCCCTCTCTCGGTGTCTGCGTTCTCACTTGCCGGTGACATAGCGGGGCCGGGCGAGCCGTCCGGCCACCACGCCGGAGAGCTTCTGCGCCGACATCGCGAAGAGCATCCTGCTCGCCATGAAGCGGTACAGGTGCCGGGGCCGGACGCCGCGCATTCCCACTTCCAGCCGGCGCACCACCTCGCGGGCGTCCTCCTCGGTCGTCATGGTCCGGTGCAGGAAGCGCAGCATGAACACGAAGATCCCGCTCCGTTCGAAGACCATCTGCGCGGCCGCCATTTCGAGCAGTACGCCGAACTTGGACCTGCCGAAGGGGAAGTACGTGTCGTTGAGCCTGAGCCGCAGCATCGCTCCCCGGCCCTCGACCTTCCCGAAGAGCGGCGATTCCTCGGCGAGGCGCCGGATGCCGGCCTCGAGGATGCGCTGGGCCGCCACCGCCCGCTCGTGCGCGGCCGGGTCGGTCATCTGCCGCAGTGCGTGGTGCGCGATGTGTGCGCCCAGCCCGTTGCGAAAGTACCTTCTGCGCATGGCGACTTGGCCGGCGTCCGTCGCCATGGCCCGGTCGAAGACCTCCTGGGTGCACAGCACCGACGAGATCGGGAAGAGCATGTCCGTCATGGCCTTGCCGATCGCCACCAGGTCGACGTGGGTCAGCATCTGTCGATGTGCGAGGTAGTCGTTCCCCGTGCGCCATCCGCCGGACAGCACCTCGTCGACACCGACCAGGTAGCCGCCCGTCTCGCGCAGGCGCTCGACCGTACTCAGGATGCGCTCCGGCAGACGCTGGCACATGCCGCCGCGGATGGCCTCGAACCACACCAGTGCGACGTCCCCGGAGGAGAGCACCTGCTGGAGCCTGTGCACCGCGTCGTCGGCGAACGGGTCGATGTAGACCAGGTCGTGGTAATAGGGGCGGAAGGCGTCCTCGTCGGATTCGGTGACCTGCGGGCCCTCCTTGCTCAGGTTGATGGCGAACAAGGACTTGCCGGCGAAGTTGCCGGTGAAGGTGACCACCTTGGTACGCGTCGGGTTGGCCAGCATCGCGAGGGCGGCGGCCTGGTCGACCGCGGTCGCCCCGCTGACCGCGGGGAAGGCCTTGTCGAAGCCGGTCAGCCCGGTCAGGAACTCTTCGAGGTCCGCGTAGTAGTCGTGCTCCGGCTCGTGGACCGCCAGCACCTCGGCGGGGACGTCCGGCGGGTTGTGCCCGCGGAAGTTGCTGCCGAAGCCGCCGCAGCAGTCCAGGATCTCGCGTCCGTCGTCGAGGCGCAGCCGGGCGCCGCTCGCGCGCTCGACCTCCAGGTGCATACCGACGATCATTTCCATCTTGGCCATGGAAGGGTTGATGTACCGCGCCCAGTACTCGCGCATCGTGTCCCGGTCGGCATCGATCTCCGCCAGTGTCCTGCGCTGCTCGGGGCTGATCAGCCCGTACTCGTCGAGCGCCGCCAGCACGACCTCGGCACAGAAGGTGTTGCCACCGAAGGTGGAGGTCTGCGCGTAGCAGTCGACGTCGTTGTTCCAGATCTCGTACGCCTGCTCGGTCATGGTGAAACAGCCGAACGGCACCTGGTGTCCGCCGATGTTCTCCCCGTAGACGAGCACGTCGGCGCTCAGTGGTCCGGTGAAGAGGCTGGTGTCACCGAGATCCAGTTCGCTGTCGCAGAGCACCACCATCCCGCCCTGCGACCGGACGGTCCTGAGCAGCGGCTCCAGTTCGTCCGTCGACCCGCCGGCCGATCCGTCGCGTACGACCACGACGGCCGACCAGGAGTGCTCCGGTAACGCCTCCATCGCCTCCAAGGCGCTGGGCACCACCACGACGTGCGGTGTCATCGCTCTCTCGACCCCCTGGGAGGTCGGATCGACGAAGGGTGCGAAGACGCCCTTCGCGTCGATCAGCAGGATCCAGCCGCCGTCGTGCCGCTTGTTGCGTACCGAGGTCTGCCGCGCCAGCTTCATCGCGCCGGAGAGCGCCTCGACCGTCGAATTGATGAGGAAGCTTCGGTAGAGAGGCGCACCACCGCGCGCTGTGAGCGACGAGCTGATGAGGTAGGCCAGCTTGGTGCTCGCCTCGTTCATGTAATTGCTGGACGTCAGAAAGGTGCATTTCTGATCGGTGATGCGGCGCTCCATTCGGTCCAGCAGACCGGTGGTCGCCGGTCTGAACACTGAGCCCTCGGTCGACTGTCGCTCCACGGAAACTCCTCGGATTCAGCTGATCACAACAGGAAAGTGGGATGGGGAACATGCGAGGGGGACACGGGCGGCGCCGGCGTGGGCGCCGCCCGTGTCGGGGCGGGGAGCCGCCGTTCAGCGAACCCCCGCGGACTTGGCCAGGTGCCAGCCCTGCGCACGGCGGCGTTCCCGCCAGAAGTGGGCGTACCGGCCGTCGCGCGCGACGAGGTCGGTGTGGACGCCCTCCTCCACGACCCGGCCTTCGCCGAGCACGATGATGTGGTCCGCCTCGCGCAAGGTGTGCAGCCGGTGCGCGATCACCAGGACGGTGCGGTCCCGCGCCAGTGCCGACATCGCCTCTTGCAGGGCGTGCTCGTTCTCGGCGTCGAGTGCCGCGGTCGCCTCGTCGAACAACACGATCGGGGTGTCCTTGAGCAGGGCGCGCGCGATCGAGATGCGCTGCCGCTCACCGCCGGAGAGACGACTGCCGCCCTCTCCGACGGGCGCTTCCCAGCCGCCCGGCAGCCGGTCGGCGATCTGGTCGACGCGCGCGGTGCGGGCCGCGGCGTAGACCTCCTCGTCGGTCGCGTCGGGCCTGCCGAG
Organism: Streptomyces sp. NPDC056222; assembly: GCF_042264065.1. Classification (NCBI taxonomy): domain Bacteria; kingdom Bacillati; phylum Actinomycetota; class Actinomycetes; order Kitasatosporales; family Streptomycetaceae; genus Streptomyces; species Streptomyces sp. NPDC056222. The sequence goes on from NZ_JBHJTL010000045.1 coordinate 7,944, forward strand.
ACGTACGTTCTCCAGAATCGTTCCGTCGAAGAGGTAGACGTCCTGGAAGACGGCCGAGATGACGGACGTCAGATCCTCGGTCCGCATCTCGCGCACGTCCACGCCGCCGACCCGCACGGCACCGGCGTCCGGGTCGAAGAACCGCGCGATCAGCCGGATCACGGTCGTCTTGCCGGCGCCGGACGGACCCACCAGTGCGGTCATCCGGCGCTGCGGCACCCGCATCGACAGTCCGTCCAGGACCGTGGAGCCGTTGTAGCCGAAGCGCACGCCGTCGAGTTCGATGTCGGCGCCGTCCGCCCGGCGCGACGTCTCCGGTTCGGGCAGCGTCTCCGTGTCGATCAGTTCGTTGATCTCGGTCAGCGCGTTCTCGGCCACCCGGATCGCGCCGCCCAGTTCGGAGGTGAGCATGACGGGCTCGACGAACCGGGCCGACAGCACGAGCAGCGCGATGAACTCGGCCGTCTCCAGTGATCCGCCCAGCGCCAGCCGGGTTCCCAGAGCGAGGAGCACGATGAACGACGCCTGTGCGATGAAGGCGAGCCAGAGCAGACCGGGCATGCCGGCGCGCAGCATGCGCCGACCGGCCGCGTGCTGCGCGACCAGCGAGTCGTCGAGCGCGGCGTGCCCCTGCGCCGTACGGCCGAAGGCCCGTAGCACCGGCTGGGCACGGGCGAACTCCACGATCCGTACGGCCGCGTCGGCGTGGATGCGGTCCGCCTCCTGGTCGGCCGCCGCCATGCTGCGGCCCGCCACCCGGTACACCAGCGCCACGGCGATCGCGGCGACGGTCATCGACAGGGCCAGCCGCCAGTCGAACAGGAACATCGCCAGCACCACGACGGCAGGCGTGACGAAGGTGTCGACCAACTGGCGCAGCAGATGGGCGGGCACGCCCATGATGTCGACCACGCGCTGTGAGGCCAGGCGCCCGAGTCCGCCGACGCGGTCGGGGGTGAACCACGCCAGCGGGAGCTGGGCGACCTTGTCTCCGATCCGGTGGTGCAGGTCGCGGCTCATGGCCGCACCCGTGCCGTAACCGGCCAGCGTCGCCGGGTAGCTCACCGCGGCGTAGCCGAGCCACAGCACCGCGAGGGTGATCACCCACGGCCAGGCTCGTTCCGGTTCGTCACCGAGCAGTTCACGCAGGGCGGGGACGAGCATGACGAACGCCACGCCCTGGAGTACGGCGGCGACGGTGAACCAGGCGAGCAGTCTGCGCAGCGCGCGGTCGTGCTTCGGGCCCAGTGCGGTGAACAGTCGACGAATCAACGCCCCTCCTCCTTCGCGATGCCGGCGCCTGCGTAGGCGTCGTCGCCGTCGGCGTCCTCGACGCCGGCCTGCTCCTGCAGGCTCCACAGCCGCGCGTACCGCCCACCAGCGGCGAGCAGTTCCTCGTGTGTTCCCTGCTCGACCATCCGGCCCTGTTCGAGCACCACGATGCGGTCGACGCCGACCACCGAGGCCAGCCGGTGCGCGACCACGAGCACGGTCCGCCCGACGGCCAGCTCCGACAGCGCGTCCTGGATCATCGCCTCCGATTCGGGGTCGGCGTGGGCGGTCGCCTCGTCGAGCACCACGATCGGGGTGTCCGCGAGAATCGCCCGGGCAATGGAGATCCGCTGTGCCTCGCCGCCGGAGAAGCGGGCCTCCGTGCCGACCATCGAGTCGTAGCCGCGCGGCAGCTCCTCGATGCGCCGGTCGATGGCCGCCGCGCGAGCGGCACGGCGCACCGTCTCCTCGTCCGCGTCGGGACGGGCGAGCCGGATGTTGTCCCGCACGGAGGCGTCCAGCAGCTGAACGTCCTGCAGGACGAACGACACCAGCCGGTACAGCTGGTCCGGCGCGATGTCGCGCAGGTCCACGCCACCGACCGTCACGGTGCCCGCGGTCGGGTCGAAGAACCGGGGCAGCAGCTTCGCCAGTGTCGTCTTGCCCGAACCCGAGCTGCCCACGAGGGCTGTCACGCTGCCGGGTTCGAGGGTCAGGTCGATGCCGCTGAGGACCGGTCGGTCCGCGTCGTAGGCGAACTCGACACCGGACAGTTCCACCCGGACGCCGCCGTCGGTCTCCGGCTGCCTGGGCGAGTCGGGGATCGCGAGTTCCGGCGCGGCGAGCAGGGCGCCCACGCGCTTGGCCGCCGACCCGGCCATCTCCATGTCGTGGCCGTGGAAGTCGAGAGCCTGCAGGGGGGCGGCGACGCTCAGGCCCAGGATGGCGAACGGCAGCAGGTCGAACGGGTCCAGGGAACCGGACGAGACGAGCGCCGTGCCGCCGATCAGCACGGTGAGCAGAATGGTGACGGGTCCGAGGATCAGTGCCGAGGCCGCGGTGGCCCGGTAGCCCTTGGAGATCCAGGCGATGAAGAACGTCGTGAAGTCGTCGGCGGCCTGCGCGTACTGACGGTGCGCCCGCCTGGCCTGGCCGAACATCTTGACCACGGCGATGCCCTCGACGAACTCGATGACCCTGGAGACGATGCGTTCCTGGGCCTTCTCGTAGGCGTCGGTCTGCGCGTCCAGGCTCACCATCATCCGGATGAACAGCCCGATTCCGATCACCAGCGGGATCATCAGGATCAACGCCATCCGCCAGTCCACCACGAACAGGTAGACCAGGGTCGCGAGCGGGGTGACCACGCTCGCGGTGAGGTTCAGCAGGGAGTGGGCCACCAGGTGGTGCATCGTGTCCACGTCGTGCTGGACCGCTTTCCCGATTCCGCCCGCGCCGCGATCGGTGAACCACCCCAGCGGCACCCGGCCGAGCCGGTCGACCAGCCGGCGTCGCACCGAGAGCTGGAAGTCCAGGTCCGCGGCATGGGCGATCGCGCCCGCCGCGGTGTTCAGCGCCAGCCACAGCATCAGCGCGCCGCCCGCCACGGCGGCGACCGTCCATGCGGCGCCTTTGTCGACGGGGCCTTCCGTCAGAAGCACCCTCGCCAGTTCCGCAACCGCGGCGAACGGCACCACGGCGACCACCGCCGCGACGGCCTGCACCCCGATCGCAGCGCCCAGCCTCGACCTGACGGGGCGCAATAACTCTCCAAGACCAACTGTTTCCAACGGTTGCGCCTGCTCCGATTTCATTGCGTCCCTGTCACCTTCCGTCGACTTCGACCCCCCGCTCCGGCCATCCGCCAGAACAGTTGGAGTGCGCGCACACGCCTGCCAGGCCCATGTGCGCGTTCACCAACCTACCAAGAAACAGGCTGATTAACCCGTTTCGTTTTCCGCTTCCGTGCCGGACCCCGTCTACCGGGTGAGGGACAGGCCGCCGTCGAAGGGGATCACCGTGCCGGTCAGGTACGCCGAGCCCCGGGAACCCAGGAACTGGACGATGCCCGCGATGTCGTCAAGACCGCCTGGCCGGCGCATGGGTGAGCTCAGGCCGATCTCGGCAGCCAGCGATTCCTGCAGCATGTCCGACTCGAAGGGGCCGAGCGCGATGGCGTTGACCGCGATGCGCGGAGCGAGCCGGCCGGCCAGGTGCCCGGTCAGATGGTGCATGGCGGCCTTGCTCGCCGCGTAGGAGTAGATCTCGGCCGACGGTACGTGCAGCCCGTCCACGGAGCCGATGTTGACGACGCGGGCCGGGTCTCCGGCGACCGCGGCCGACTCCAGCAACGGCCGGAGGAACCTGACCAGATGGAAGACGGCCTTCAGGTTCACCTGGAGCGCCGAGTCCCAGGCCGCGTCGTCGAAATCGTCCAGCGGTGCCGTATGCAGGACGGCCGCGTTGTTCACCAACAGATGCAGCCGGTCGACGTGTTCGCCGAGCTGGTCCGCGAGCGCGCGGCAGTCGTCCTCCGACGCCAGACCGCCGGCGAGCGGAACGCAGTCGCCCAGCAGCGAGAGCCGGGCGGCCGTCTTCTCGGCCGCCGCCATGTCGCGAGAGGTCAGGTACACCGTTGCGCCCGCCTCGACCAGGGCCTGGGCGATCAGCGCACCGACGCCCTTCGCCGCCCCGGTGACCAGCGCGGACTTGCCTCGGACCGAGAACAGCCCGGAGGGATCCTCGTTCATGATGTGCGTCCTTCCTTGACCGCCAGCTCCGCGGCCCGCTTCCGCAGCTCCTTCTTGTCGATCTTTCCGACGGAGGTGAGCGGCATGGCGTCGATGAATACGAACCGGTCCGGGATCTTGTAGGCCGCCAGACCGCGGTCGCGGAGGTGCAGTTTGAGTACGCGGCTCTTCAGCCCGTCCTCGTACGCGACGACGAAGGCGCAGATCCGTTCGCCGAGACCGTCGTCGGGTTCCGCGACGACGGCGACGTCATGCACCGCCGGGTGGGTTGCCAGCTGCTCCTCGATCTCGTCGGCCGCGACCTTGTCGCCGCCGCGGTTGACGAGGTCCTTGGCCCGGTCGACCACGACGAGGTGGCCGGACGGCAGTCGGCGCACGATGTCGCCCGTGCGGTAGAAGCCGTCGGCGGTGAAGGCACGCGCGTTGTGCTCGTCCGCGCGGAAGTAACCGCGGATCGTGTACGGCCCCCGGGTGAGCAGGTGTCCCGGCTCGCCGTCCGGTACGGGGCGGTCCTCGTCGTCCACGACCGCGATCTCGTCGGCCGCCGACATCGGGACGCCCTGCGTCGTCTCCACGAGCTCGTCCGGGTCGTCCAGCCGCGTGTAGCAGATCAGGCCTTCCGCCATGCCGAACACCTGCTGGAGCCGGCAGCCCAGGACCGGCCGGACCCTGGCCGCGGCGGACGGTCCGAGCCGGGCGCCGCCGACCTGGAGGACCCGCAGGCTGGACAGGTCGTGCCGGCTGTCCTTGGCGGCGTCCAGCCACAGCAGCGCGATGGGCGGGACCACCGCGGTGACGGTCACCCCGTACCGCTCGATCAGGGGAAAGACATCGCCGTCGCTCGGACCCGGCGCCAGGACCACGGTCGCCCCGCTGTCCAGCGCCCCCAGCACACCCGGTGCGCAGAGCGGGAAGTTGTGCGCGGCGGGCAGTGCGCACAGATAGACGTCGTCCACGTCGAGCGGGCAGGCCATGACGCTCGCTCGCGCGTTGTACAGGTAGTCGTCGTGGGTACGCGGGATCAGCTTCGGGACCGCGGTTGTTCCACCCGACAGTTGCAGCACCGCGGGAGACCCCGGATCGGGTTCCGGCAGGGGCACCGGATCGGCGAACAGTCCGGACAGCGCGCGGTGGTCCCCGGGATCGCCGTCCACGACGATCGTGCGCAGCGTCGGACACTCCGCCCGGACCCGCTCGGCCATCACCCGGTGGTCGAACCCCGACCGCTGGTCCGGAATGACCATCGCCACGGCCCCACTCTGCCGGCACAACTGCGTGATCTCGTGCTCGCGGTGCGCAGGCTGGGCCAGGACCGGCACCGCGCCGACCCTGAACAGGGCGAAGCAGACGAGCACGAACGCGGCGGTGTTGGGTAGTTGGACGAGCACTCGCTCGCCCGCGGCGGCCGTCCCCTCCTTGTGCAGGCCTGCCGCGAGGCGGTCGACCTCCGCGTCCAGCTCGGCGTAGGTCCAGCTGTTCGGGCCGTCGACCAGAGCCGTACGGGCGCCGTGCCGGGCCGCGGAGTCACGCAGCATGCGGCCGAGCGAGATGCCGCTCCACAGCCCCTCGGCGCGGTACTTCGCGGCCAGGTCCTCGGGCCACGGCGTGAACTCGCGCTGCCGCGACGCTTCACTCACCAGTGCATTCATCGTCGATCCTCTTCAGGGGGTGGAGGGCCAGCTGGGCGGGTCGACGCGCAGCGCCGTCACCAGCCACCGCACGAACTCACGGTCCTGGTCGACCAGGTGGAAGTGACCGCCGGGCATCTCCCGCAGCTCGAAGTCCCCCGTGGTGCAGTCGCTCCAGCCGCGGGCCTCGTCCGCGTCCACCTCTCGGTCGTCGAGGTTGATCACCGCTGCGATCGGGGCGTGGACCAGGCCGGGCGAGGCCGGGCGGTACGTCTCGATGAGCCGGTAGTCCGCCCGGATGGTGGGCAGCACCAGCTGGCGGATCGCCGGGTCCTCGAACCGGGCGGCCGAGGCGGCGTTCAGGCCGACCACGTCGGCGATCAGCCCCTCGTCGTCCATCCGGTGCACCGTGTTGGGCCGTTGCCGGTGGGGGGCCGGATGAGCGGAGAGGATCAGCCGCGTGAGGTTCTTGCCTCGCCGCTCCAGCCGCCGTGTGACCTCGTAGGCGACCGCGGCGCCCATGCTGTGCCCGAAGACGGCTGTGGGCCGGTCGACGGCCGGTGCCAGCGCCGCGGCGAACTCGTCCGCCAGCTGTTCGAGGGTGTCCGGCAGGGACTCGCCGAGGCGGTCCTCCCGGTCCGGGTAGCGGGCGATGACGAGTTCGACCCAGTCCGGGAAGTGCTGCACCCAGCGCTGGTAGAAGCTGGCGCTGCCTCCGGCGTGTGGGAAGCACACCAGGCGCAGCCGCGCCGTCGGACGCGGACGGTACACGCGGTAGCAGTCGTCGTAGCGGACCGCCCTGCCCTGTCGTGTCGTCAGATCCGTGCCGTTCATATCGCTCCTTCGTCCTGCGGAACCAGTTGCTCGAGCGGGACGTCGTGGACGCTCAGTTGCGCGACGCCCGGGTCTCCGGCCAGGGCCGCGCCGGCGCGCGACGCGTCCAGTACGTCGGCGGCGAAGTGCACGCCCGCCGGGACGTGGCCGCGTACCACTTCGTCGACGGCCACCGCCGCCGCGGCGGCGACGAGTTCCGCGGCGCCGGTGGCCCTCAGCACCAGCGAGCGGGTCATCGACCCGCCGCCTCCGCGCCCGTCGAGCTGGCAGAGCAGGACGACCTGCGGGGTCCGGCCCAGCAGGTCGAACTCCGCCGCGCGGCAGAGCCGTTCCGCCGCCGCTGCCAGGCCGTCCTCCGTGAGTCCGGGCAGCCCGCCGAGCACGGCCGACGTCTGCCCGTCGAACAGGACGCTGTACCAGTCGCCGTCGCGAAGGCCGAGCCGCAGCGCGGTCCGGCGCGCCTCCGGCGACAGATAGGGGTGAACCGTCATCGCGTCGGTGAATCCGGGCAGGGCGCGGTCGGCCGCGCGCCGTGCCACCCCCGAACGCGGTTCCCCGGAACGCCAGGCCGCGAACGACTCGTCGGCGCCCTCGGCGATGCCCGCGACGAAGTCGTAGGCGCCGGCCCGGCCGATCCGGTCCCGGACGGCGTGGTACACGGTGAGGCGGTCCACGTCCGTGAACCCGAGACCCGCGAGATAGCGCGGGAGCAGCCCGGTCAGACCGGGAATCATTCCCGCGGAGAGCAGCACGCTGCCCGTGTCCACCGCCGACGAGCGGGTCATCCGCTCGTACACGGGGTCGTCGCCACCGACGTCGACGTACCGCGCACCGCTCCTGACCGCCGCCACCGCGACGCGGTCCATGAGCAGCCGGGACGGGCCGGCGCAGTTGACCACCACGTCGGAAGCGGCGCAGAAGTCACGCAGCGACGCCGGGTCGTCGGCGTCGGCCGCGACGGCGTGTCCTTCGCCGTGGAGCACTCCGGCGACCACGGCCTCCGCCGCCGCCATGTCGCGGCCTCCGATCAGCACCTCACCGACGCCGCGTGCCCGGAGTCTCGCCGCCACCTCCCGGCCTACGGCGCCGGCTCCGCCGAGCAGCCCGATCCTCGGCGCCCGGCTCATTGGTCCCGCCCGTCCAGCAGGGCGGCCAGGGCCGCCATCGCCGACTGCCGCCGCTGCGGGACCGTCCGGAGATCGACGCGGCCGGCGTCGGTCAACTGCGCGGCCAGTGCCTTGCCCAGTGGATGCGGCACCGCGCCGGTGTCGATGACACGCACCGGCCCCGGATACGGCTGCGGATCGTGCCCGCGCAGGGCCCGCACCGTTTTGCGGAACAGGTCGAACCGGGTACCGATCGGCGTCCGCGAACGCAGCCCCGCGGCGAGGCCCAGCGCGTCGAGCCGCTCGGACGGCCGCCGCGCCCGCAGCGGGTGGTCGTCCGGCACCGGTTCGCCCGGCGTGTGGCCGAACTCCGCGGCGTCGAGCCCGAGTTCGGCCGCGAGCAGGCTTTCGAGCCACAGCTCGTCGGTCACCTGCTCGTCGACCCGGTAGCCGTCGACCAGCACCACCTCGTCGACCTCTGTCCCCAGGTCGCGCAGTGTCCGCGCGACCTCGAGCGCGAGGACCGCCGCGGCACCGGCTCCGACCACCGTGACGGCGGTGGGGTTCTCCGCGCGCACCAAGCGCGCGTATCCGGTGGCCCTTCGCCGGATCAGCGCCTCGTCCGGGGTCCGCGTATAGCTGTCGGAGTGACCCGCGGACAGCCCGTAGACCTTGCGCCCGGGATCGAGCAGGCCGGACAGCTCGCTGTACCGGTCGAGTTCGCCGGTGCCGTCGTGCACCAGCAGCACGGCGGGCTCGGTCTCGCCGGTGCCCATCCGCCGCAGCGGGGAGACCGTCCTTTCGGCACCCGTCTCCGGCGGTTCCTCGACCTGGGACTGAAGGAACTCGGCCATCGCGGCCACGGTCGGCGTGGGCAGCAGCTGGCGCACCAGGGTGTCGAAGAACATGCCCGCCGCCTGCGGCACGCGTGCCCGCAGCTGTGCGACGAGCTGCGTCGACAGCAGCGAGTTGCCGCCGAGCACGAAGAAGTCGTCGTCGCGCCCCACACGCTCGACCTGGAGGATCTCGGCCCACAGATCGGCGAGTACGGTCTCGAGACCTTCGCGGGGCGCTTCGCCGGCGGCCGCCGGGGCGCTGCCGGGGATCTCGGCCAGCTCGGCGGTCAGCGCACGCCGGTCGATCTTGCCGTTCTCCGTGACAGGCAGGCTGGGCATCGTCCGGATCACCGCCGGGCACATGTACTCCGGCAGCAGGTCGCGGAGATGGTCCTCGATCTGCGGTTCACCGGCGTCCTGGCCCGTGGTCTCGTACTCGACGAACGCGACGAGTCGGCGCCGCAGCGCCTCGACGCCGTCCACGAGGACCACCGCGGCACGCACCGCCGGATGGCCGAGCAGGGCCGCTTCCACTTCCGCGAGCTCCACGCGGTGTCCGCGGATCTTGACCTGATGGTCCTCGCGACCGAGGAACTCGATCGCGCCGGTGGGCAGATAGCGGCCGAGGTCACCGGTCCGGTACAGCCTGCGGCCGGTCACCGGGTGGGTGAGGAAGCGTTCGGCGGTGCGCCGCGGGTCGTTGAGGTAGCCCTGGGCCAGCCCGTCCCCTCCGATGTAGAGCTCGCCCGCCACCCAGTCGGGGCAGTCCCGGAGCCCCTGGTCGAGGACGTGGAACGTCTGATTGCGCAGCGGGTAGCCGTACGGGATGCTCGGCGCGCCGGGGTCGACGTCGCCGATCGGGTAGTGGATCGACCAGATCGACGCCTCGGTGGCGCCGCCCAGCGAGATGAGACGCAGGCCCGGGATCCGGGCCCGGATCTCGTCGGGGAGATTCACCGGGATCCAGTCGCCGGACAGCAGGGCCAGGCGAAGCGTGCCGTTGCCGAGGCCGGGGTGCGAGCCCAGGTAGTGCCCGAGCATCTGCAGTTGCGCGGGAACCGAGTTCCACACGGTCACTTCGTGGCGTTCGATCAGCTCGGCCCAGTGCCCGGGGTCGCCCCGGCGGTCCGGTGCGGGCAGCACCAGCACGCCACCGATGCCGAGCGGTCCGAAGATGTCGTACACCGACAGGTCGAAGCTCAGGTTCGCCAGCCCGAGCACGCGGTCGGCGGGTTCGATCCCGAAGCGCTCGTTCATGTCCGCGACCGTGTTCGCCGCGGCCTGGTGGGTGATCACCACGCCCTTGGGCGTGCCCGTCGAACCCGAGGTGTAGATGACGTAGGCGACGTCGCCGGGGCCGACCCGGCGCTCGGTGGTGTCCGGGAGGCCGGCGTCGGCGGGCAACGTGTCGAGCGGGATGCCCCGCACCTGTTCCGGCAAGGTGTCGTCGGCGCGGGCACTGACGAGGAACCGTGCCTCGGAGTCCTGGAGGATGACGTCGCGCCGCGCGGTCGGCTGCCCCATGTCGATCGGCAGGTACACACCGCCGGCCGCGAGGATGCCGAGCACCGCCGCGATCTGGTCGAGCCCCTTGTCCAGGGCGACGGCCACGATGTCGCCCGGCGTGGCGCCCGCCGCGCGCAACGCGGCCTCGACGGCGGTCGCGCGTCCGCAGAGCGCGCGGTAGGTGTGCGCGCCCTCGGCGTCGATGACGGCCGTCCGGTCCGGGTGCCGCCGCGCGGTGGCGAACACCGGCTCGTGCAGAAGGACCGCTGGCAGGTCGCCGGTCGTCGCGTTCACCTCGGCACGCCGTGCGGCCTGTGCCGCGGGCAGCGGGACGGGCTCGGTGTCGGCCCAGGCCGCCGACCCGGTGGCGAGCCGCTCGAGCAGTCCCGCGAAGGCTTCGAACATCGCCTCCACCAGGCCGGGCGGGAAGACGTCGTCGCGGACGTTCCAGTTCAGCAGCAGCGCGCCGTTGCGCTCCATGACCTGGCAGTCGATCCATACCTGGGGCGTCTGGGTGATGCTGAAGCCGACGTCGCCGGCGGCCTGCTCCTCGTGCTCGGATCCGCCGATCGCGCTGGTGAACACGACCGGCATGACGGCCTCGTCCCGGCTGCGCCGCCGCATCAGCTCACGGATGACCTCGATGCCCGAGTAGAGCCGGTGGTCCATGTCGTCGAACAGCTGCTGTCCGAGGCGCCGTGCGCGTGCCTCGAACGACTCGCCCTCGCCGGGCCGGACGGCCAGCAGGGTGACGGCGGTGAAGTCGCCGAAGAGCGCCTCCACCTGGGGGTGCAGCGGCAGACGGTTGTGCAGGGTCAGGTTCAGGGTGCACTCGGGACGTCTGCTGAACCGCCCGACGACGTCCGCGAACGCGGCCATGACGGCACCCGACGCCGTCAGCCCGGCGCCGCCGGCGCACTCCCTGAACGCGGCCCACTCCGCGGCGTCCAGGCTGCCGACGTGCCGGTGGAAGGTCGGCGCGGCGTCGAGCAGCGTCGTGGTGGGCAGTTCGGGGGCGGGCGGGAGGTCGTCGATGCGCTCCAGCCAGTAGTCGCGGTCCCGCTGGTAGCGCGGGGATTCGAGCAGCGCCCGCTCGGCGAGCACGTAGTCCCGGTAGGTGATGTCGCACGGCGGCAACGCGTACTGCGGGTCCGCCTGCAACCGGTCCAGCTGACCCAGGAGGCGCTGGATGCTCGTCCAGTCCGCCATCAGGAAGTCCAGCGACAGGTGCAGGATCGCCCGGTCGGGGGTCTGGGTGACGCGCACCTCGAACAGCGGCCACTCACCGGTCGGGTGGACCTTGTGGCCGAGTTCGTCACGCTCCTCGCGCAGCCGCGCCTCGACCGCGTCGTCGCTCTCGCCCCGGAGGTCGGCGACCGGGATCCGGTAGTACGGCACCGTGGGCAGCACCTGCTGGTAGCCCTCCTGGTGGACCACCAGCCGCAGCATGTCGTGGTGCTCGATCAGGCGGTTCCAGCCCTGCTCCACCCGGACGGGGTCCAGGGCGGCGTGCTCGACCTCCATGTAGAGGTGGCAGGCGACACCGCCGTACGCGTATCCCTGCTGGCGACCGACCAGGTACGCGGCCTGCACGTCGGTCAGCGGGAACGGCTCGTAGCGGTTCTCGGGATCCGGGACGATGGTGCGCAGTTGGTCGCCGCGCAACTGCTCGAGCAGTTCCTCCTTCGCGGCACGCATCCGCTCGATGCGGTCGGGCGTCAGGGCACCCTTCGGCGCCCGGTAGCGCAACTGGCCGGCGTCCTCCCACAGTTGCACCCCGGCGGCGGACAATTCGGCGATCAGACCTTCAGCACTCACAGGACACCGTCCTCCATCGAACCGTCTACCGCTCCGGCCGTCTCCAGGCTCGCGTCGATCGACGCGGCGACCGCTGCCACCGTCGGTTCCTGGAACATCTGCCGGAGCACCAGTTCCACGCCGAACCGGGCACGAATGGCCTCGGCGAAGCCCGTGGCGGTGAGGCTGTCACCGCCGAGGGCGAAGAAGTTGTGCGCCCTGCCGACCTGGGGCGCGTGCAGCAACTCCGACCACATCCGCGCCACCGTCTCCTCCATCGGGGTCCGGGGCGCCTCACCTCCGTCGCCCGGGTCGGGCTGTTCGGCGAACAGCTCCCCGATGCGGTTGCGGTCGATCTTGCCGTTGGCGCTGAGCGGCAGCACCGGGAGCATCAGCACCCGTTCGGGCACCATGTGCGCGGGCAGCTGCTCCCTGGCCAGTGCCAGGACCTCGGTCTCCCTGACCACCGGCAGGTCCGCGGCGGTGCGCGCCACCAGCAGCATGAGCGAGGTGTCGTCCCGCTCGGTGATGGCGACGTCGCGGAGCCCGCCCTCCTGGAGGACCTCCGCCCACTCCGCCTTGTCGAGCAGGGGCCCGCCGGCGCGCGCCCGCTGTCCGGCGCGGGGTGCGAAACCATGCTCGATGAGACCGGCGGTCAGCAGACCGATGGGGGCCAGCTCCGAGTGCTCCAGGCCGATCAGGATGCCTCCGGGCACGAGCAGCTGGCGTACCTCGGCCGCGCCCGCGACCGCGTCGGCGTACCGGTGCAGCGAGTTGTTCGCCAGGACGACATCGAAGGCGTGCCGCGACTCGGACGGCAGGACACCGTCGCGCACCACGCGGAAGTCCGTGCTGTGCGGAAGGTCGGCGAGACGCTCCTCGGCCGACTCCAGCAGCCGCGGCGCGGCATCGAACAGGGTGAACTCGACGCTTCCGGGCGCGACCGTCTCCAGCAGCCGCCGGGCGGCGATGCCCGAGCGGGCGCCCAGCTCGGCGACCCGTACCGGGCGGCCGAGTTCGGCCGCGAGGGCGTTGACGGTGTCCGCCGCACCGCGTAGCGCGCTCTCGGTGTCCGGCCGGTCGGTGACCGCCGCTTCCGGCGACAGCACCGGGTCTTCGAGCAGGACCAGCGGATCGCGTTCACCGCGCAGGATGCCGGCGATCGTCCCGGTCATCTCGGCGAGGCGGTCGGCGGTGGCGCGCACGACGCCGGTGGCCCGCTCCAGGTTTGCCTGCCACGTCCGCGGATCGAGGGCGGTCTGCCAGCGCTTTCCGACGGCGTACGCGTGGTCCTCGCAGTTCAGCACCTCGCGTACGACCAGCCAGTCCAGCCAGAGCCGCAGCGCGCCCCGCATCCCTTCGGCGGTGCCGAGGGCACCGGCCACCTCGTCGAGGGACGCGGGCGATTCGGTGATCCCCGCCCTGATCACGCCCGCCATGCAGGACTCGATCAGGGCCGCTTCCACCTCCGCGGAATCGGCGGCGCTCTCCGCGGTGATCTCCACCGTGGGTGTCGGGGCGGTCAGGGCGTCGGGCGTGACGGTTGCCCCGGTGGCGTCGGTGACGACGGCGGCGACGAGCTTCTGCTGGTTTCCGGTGCCGATGGTGGCGACCACGACCCGGCCGATGTGCGGATGCGCCTCGAGTACGGACTCGATCTCACCGAGCTCGATCCGGAAACCCCGGACCTTGACCTGGTGGTCGGCGCGGCCGAGGAACTCCAGGGTGCCGTCGGCCCAGAACCGGCCGAGGTCGCCGGTGCGGTACCAGCGTTCTCCGTCCCGCTGCACGAACTTCTCGGCGGTCTTGGCCGGATCGCCGCGGTATCCCTCGGCGACGCCCGTACCACCGATCCACAGCTCGCCGGGGACCCAGTCGGGGCAGTCGCGGCCTGCCTGGTCCACGACGCGGTAGCGCTGGTTCCGCAGGGCGAATCCGTAGGGGATCGATCGCCAGTCCTCGGGGACGTGATCGACCTCGATCGCGTTGGACCAGATCGCTGCCTCCGTGGCACCGCCCATGGCGATGAACCGGCCGTCGGGACAGCGCTCCTTGAAGCGGCCTGGCAGGTCGAGCCCGACCCAGTCACCGGATACCAGGACCAGCCTCAGCCGGTCGTCCAGTGCGCGTGCCTCGGCGACGGATACGTACATGTCGAACAGGGCCGGGACGCTGTTCCAGACCGTCACCTCATGGCGACGGCACAGCTCGACCCAGCGCTGGGCCTCGCGCCGGTCGCCTTCCTCGATGAGTACCAGCGCGCCGCCGACGGCCAGCAGTCCGAACATGTCGTAGACCGACAGGTCGAAGTCGGCTGCGGACACGGCCAGTACCCGGTCGTCGGCTCCGATGCCGAAGCGCTCGTTGATGTCCTCGACGGTGTTGACCGCCGCTCGGTGGGAGACCTCCACGCCCTTGGGCAGGCCCGTCGACCCCGATGTGAAGATCACATACGCCGTGTCCGACACCTCGCGAGCCACCGGTGCCGACAGGCCGTGCGACGTGGAGCCCAGCTCTCCCGGTTCCAGGACCTGTACACCGGACGGCCAGGAGCCGTCGGCCGCGTCGACGACCGCGTACCGCGCACCGGCGGCCTCGAGTATCAGCGACCGGCGGGCCGCCGGCTGGTCCACGCCGACCGGCACGTACACGCCGCCCGCGGCCAGCACACCCAGGATCGCGGCGATCTGGCCCGGTCCCTTCGGGACCGTCACCGCGACAGCGTCGCCGGGCTCGACACCGTGGGCCGTCAGCCCGCCGGCGATCCGCAGCGCCTGTTCGGCAAGCTCGCCGTACGACAGTTCGCCGTCCTCACCCCACACCAGAGCAGCCCGGCCGGGCTCCGCGGACGCCCGCTCGAAGAAGCCCTGATGTAGCAGACGGCCACTCTCCGGAGCACCGGTCTCGCTCACCCGCGCACGCACGGCGAGCTGCCCGGCCGGCAGCCTCACCGGAGCGGCCTGCGACCAGTCACCCTCGACCAGCCACTCCAGCACCCCGCAGTACGCCTCGAACATCCCCTCGACAACACCCTCGGGGAACAGGCCCTCCACGAAGTCCCAGTTCAGGTACACGCCGTCGGGGTGCTCGCGGACCTGGTGGTCCAGCCAGACCTGCGGCGTCTGGGAGATGCCCCAGCAGATCTCGGCGTGCTTGTCGGCCCCCAGGTCGGGCAGGCCCTCGACGATGCCGAGGGCGCTGGTGAAGACCAGCGGCATGCTGACCTCCGCCGCGCCGGCCCGGCGCGCCATCTCCCGCAGCACCCAGGTGGCGGGTACGGCCTGGTGGTCGAGGTCCTGCCACATCTGCTCCTGCAGCGTGCGGGCCCTGTCCAGGAGTCCGGAGCCGGGATCGGGCCGGTAGGAGACCAGCAGCAGCGAGGTGAAGTCGCCGAGGATGTTGTTGATGTCGGGATGCACTTCGCGGCGCTGGAACGTGGTCAGCACCAGCGTCATGTCCGGGCGGGTGCTCCAGGCGCCGAGGACCTCCGCGTAGCAGGCCAGCAGCAGCGCCGACGGCGTCAGCTCGTACTGACGCGCCCGCTCGGTGATCCGGGCCCACCGGTCGGCATCCAGCCAGATGTCGTCACGTGCGAACCGGGGCTGCTCGATGCGCGCGGGGTCGGTGGCCAGCGGCAGCTGCGGGGCGGGCGGCAGGTCGTCCAGTCGGGACAGCCAGTACTCGCGGGCCGCTTCGACCTCGGCCTGCGGGGGCTGCGCGTTGAGCTGGTAGTCGCGGAACGACACGCCGACGGGGCGCAGCGCCGCCTCCGGGTCCCGGTACAGCTGCTCCAGCTCCGTCGTGAGAATCAGCACGCTGAGCGCGTCGAGGATCAGGTTGTCCAGGCCCACACCGATGCGCGTCCGGTCGCCGTACCGCACCGCGCGCACGTCGAACAGGGGCCAGACGGTGGGGTCGAAGACGCGATGCGACATCGTGTCGCGCAGCGCCTCCAGTTCCTCGTCTCCGCTCTTCGCCGCGGTCTCCACGGGGATGGTGAAGCGGGGTACGGACGGCTGTATCCGCTGCATGCCCTGGTCGTCGAAGACCGCACGGAGGATCTCGTGCCGGTCGATGAGGATGTTCCAGGCCCGCTCCAGCCTGTCGAGGTCGACGTCGGTGCCGTCGAACTCGGTGTAGAAGTGGCAGCCGACACCGCCCAGGGTGAACTCGGGACGGCGGCCGAACCAGTACGCGCGCTGGACGTCGGTGGCCGGGAAGGGCTCGTACCTGGCCGCCTCGTCGGCGTCGAACGGTGTGGCGGCCGGGCTGGAGTCGTCGAACCGGAGGAGTGCGGCGAAATCGGCCAGCACCGGGTGGGCGAACAGCAGCCGCAGTTCCGCGCCGGCGATCCCCTCGGATATCAGGCCGGCGATCAGCCGGGTTCCGATGAGGCTGTCACCGCCGCAGTGGAAGAAGTTGTCCGTACGATGCAGCCGCTCCAGGGACAGCAGCTTGGTCCAGAGCCGGGCGACCGCCTCCTCCATGGGCCCGCGCGGAGGTTCGGCGACGACGGCCGCGGCGACCTCGTGCTCGGCGAGTTCCGCGAGTTCGGCGACGACCCTCGCGCGGTCCACCTTGCCGTTCGCGGTCAACGGAAGGTCCGCGGTGACGACCAGCCGCTCCGGCACCATGTGGCCGGGCAGCCTGTCGCCGGTCCAGTCGCGCACCTCGTCCACGTCCACCGATTCGCCGTCGGGGTGGGTGACGACGGCGGCGACGATCTTCTGCTGGGTACCGGTGCCGACGGCGGCGACCACGGCACGGCCGATGTGCGGGTGAGCCTCCAGCACGGACTCGATCTCACCGAGCTCGATCCGGAAACCCCGGACCTTCACCTGATGATCGGCACGCCCGAGGAACTCCAGCGTCCCGTCCGACCAGAACCGCCCCAGGTCACCCGTGCGATACCACCGCACACCGTCCCGCACGAGGAACTTCTCCGCCGTCTTCGCCGGATCACCGCGATATCCCTCGGCGACTCCCACGCCACCGATCCACAGCTCGCCCGGCACCCAGTCCGGGCAGTCCCGACCGGCCTCGTCCACCACCCGATACCGCTGATTGCGTAACGCGAACCCGTACGGAATCGAACGCCACTCCTCCGGCACCCGGTCGACGTCGAGCGCGTTCGACCAGATCGCCGCCTCCGTCGCACCACCCATCGCGACGAAACGGCCCTCCGGACATCGCGCCTTGAAACGACCCGGCAGATCGAGACCCACCCAGTCGCCCGAGACCAGCACCAACCGCAACCGGTCGTCCAGCCCCTGCGCCTCCGCCACCGACACATACATGTCGAACAACGCCGGCACACTGTTCCACACCGTCACACCATGACGACGGCACAACTCCACCCACCGCTGCGCCTCACGCCGATCCCCCTCCTCGATCAGCACCAACGCGCCACCGACGGCCAGCAGGCCGAACATGTCGTACACCGACAGATCGAAATCGGCCGCCGACACCGCCAGTACCCGGTCCTCGGCACCCACGCCGAACCGGTCATTGATGTCCTCGACCGTATTCACCGCCGCCCGGTGCGACACCTCCACACCCTTCGGCCGGCCCGTCGACCCCGACGTGAAGATCACATACGCCGCATCCGACACCCCACGATCCACCGGCACCGGCAAACCGGCCGACCCGACCAACTCCCCGTACTCCCACACCCGTACATCCGACGGCCACTCGCCGGCCGCCCCGTCCACCACCGCATGACGGACACCCGCGGCGTCGAGCATCAACGCCCGACGCACCGCGGGCTGATCCACACCGACCGGCACATACACAGCACCCGCCGCCAACACACCCAAGATCGCGGCAACCTGCTCCGGCCCCTTCCCGGCCGTCACCGCCACCGCATCACCCGGCAACACCCCACCGGCCACCAACCCGCCGGCCACCCGCAACGCACGCCCGGCAAGCTCGCCGTACGACAACTCACCGTCCTCACCCCACGCCAGAGCAACCCGACCGGGCTCCGCACCGGCCCGCTCGAAAAAGCCCTCATGGAGCAAACGGCCGCTCTCCGGCGCACCCGTCTCCCCCACCCGAGCACGCACCACTTGCTGCCCCACCGGCAGACCCACCGGAGCGGCAACCGACCAGTCACCCTCGACCAACCACTCCAACACCCCGCGGTACGCCTCGAACATCCCCTCCACGACACCCTCGGGGAACAGCCCCTCCACAAAGTCCCAGTTCAGATAGACGCCGTTGTCCATGTCCATGAGCTGGTGGTCGAGCCATACCTGCGGAGTCTGTGTGATCGAGTACCCGAGTTCACCGAAGGATTGACGGAAGCGACCGCTCAGCAGCTCTCCGCCACCGGCGTTGCTGGCGAATACGACCGGGGCGGTCTGCGCCTCCAGGTCCGTGTGGCGTGAAATGTCGCGGAGGACTTCGACAGCGGAGTACGCGCTGTGGGAGATGTCGCTCTGGAACCGCTGCTGCACCGCGCGAACACGGTCGAGGAACGAATCACCGGACAGATCGACGTCGAGCAGCACGAGATTGGTGAAGTCGGCAATCATGCCGGCGACATCTTCGTGCAGCGCGACCCGGTCGAACAGCGGAAGATTCAACAGCAGCCGCGACTGACCGCTCCAGCGTCCGAGGATCTCGGCGAAGGCCGTGGCCAGCACCATGGCAGGGGTGACCTGGTTGCGCCGCGACAGCTGCACGAGGCGCTCGAATCTCTCGGGCTCGAGCCGGTGCTCCAGGCGCCGGAAGACCGGCCGCTCGATCAGAGCCGGGTCCTGGGCGAGCGGCAGCCGCGGCGCGGAGGGGAGATCGGCCAGGCGTGACAGCCAGTACTCGCGGTCGCGGACGAATGCCGCGCTGCGGGAGCGCCCCAGGTCCGCGCGGTACTGCGGGAAGCTGTAGGTCAGGGGCCGCAGGGCCGCGGCGCCGCCGGTGTAGCACACGGCGAGGTCGTCGAGGAAGACGTTGAAGCTGAGGACATCGGCCACCAGCAGGTCCAGCTCGATGTGCAGGCGCGTCCGGCCGCCCGGCAGCAGCGACAGCCGTACGTCGAACACCTCACCCCGCTCCACGGCGAGCCTGCGGTGCGACAGTCGGCCTCGGATCCGCGTCAGTTCGCGGTCCGTCGCGGTCTCGTCGAGGTCACGCAGGTCGTTCCGGGTCAGCCCGGTCCATGCCGCCTTCGGCATGATCTGCTGGGTCCCGTCCTCCAGGAAACGCGCCCTCAGCATCGGATGCCGCTCCGTCAGCGCGGAGACCGCCCGCTCCAGGCGGTCCGCGTCCACGCCGGCCCCGTCGACCTCGAGATAGATGTGGCAGCCCACACCGCCGAGCACCTGGCCGTCGGTGCGCCCCACCCAGTAGGCGTGCTGGACCGGGCTCAGCTCGAACGGTGCGCCGAGGTCGACCTCCACCGCAGTGTCCTCGGCGGGAACGATCGCCTTGCACTCGCTCAGGAGGTCCCACCACTCCGCGATCGTCGCATGGGCGAACAGTTCGCCGACGGTGATGTCGAGCCCTTCGCGGTTCCACAGACTGACAACACGCATGACGCCGATCGAATCAATTCCGTACTCGATCAGATTCTCATGCTCGTCGAGGTCTTCGGGGTTCTCCCCCAGCAGGGCGGCAACCAGGGAAAGCAACTCGCTCTTGCTTGCCGGAATTCCCTGCTCAGCGCCTCCCGAACCGGAAGGACTCGCGTCAGACATGTTGTTCTCCAGTATGTGAGATTCCCAAAAACCTGCCACGGAACAATGCAAGCGGCCGGCCGGACCCGGAGCAGGGCCTGTCCGGCGGACAGGCGCTACCGGAAGAGGCGCCTGATGTGCTCGGGGGCCTCCTCCTTGCCCCACGCCACGACCTGCTCCATGACGTCGGGTGTGGCGTCGAAGAAGCGATTGTCGGGGTTGCTCAGATCGAGGGGCGTCGGGATGACTTCCGTGTCCCGTACCCGGGCGAGGATCTGCTCGGCGGCGTCCGCGGGCGTCACCTCACCGTCCTCGACCCGCCGGCAGAGCTCCCTCGTGAAGGTGAGGAGGCGGACGAGGCCCTGGCCGACAGGCGCGGGCAGCCCCGGCGGATCGGACTTCTCCAGATCCCTCAGGGGCCCGTCGTGCTTGGTCTCCAGGAACAGGCGGTGGGCCCGCTCCAGGGCCATCGACGGCAGGAAGCTGATCGACTTCCAGACCTGGCAGACCGCGTTCCACAGGGCGTAGTCGCGGAATCCGACGAAGGAGCTGTAGACCAGGTCGTCGTGGACGTCGAACAGGCCCTGCTGGAGCGCGTCGATGTACGAGAACCGCTCGGTCGACCAGTCGCCGTCGCGGGACGCCTCGATCAGCCGCCACGCCAGGGCGTTGACGACCTCGAATGTGTTGTTCAGGCCTCGCGAGTAGAGCGCGTCGATGAACCCCGCAGCGTGCGCGGTCAGGCAGTACCGCTCACCGACCGTCCGCGTCGCGGAGTACTGCAGCCGGCCGGTGCTGACCCAGGGGCGCACCGCCCTGGCACCGTGGAACTGTTCCGCGATCTGCGGGTACCGCGCCAGGAACGCGTCGAACTCCTCCTGGGGGGAGCGGCCGTCCTTCGGGAAGACCCTCTCGTCCACCGTCAGCCCGACGCTGCACAGCGTGCTGACAGCGCCCTCGTGGTTGTCGAACGGGATCACCCACAGCCAGCCGCCGTCGAAGACGTGGTGCAGGGTGCCGGCGTGCCAGGGGCTGGGCTGGTTGTGGCCCTTCGCTCCCTCGCAGTCGTCGTACGGCTTCACGCCCACCATGTGGGTGAACAGACTGCGCGAGTGGTGCCGCGCCCGGGTGGGCTCCTCCCGCAGGCCGAACTTGTCGGCCACCGGCGAACGGAATCCGCTGCCGTCCACCAGGTACTCGGCGTGGAACTCCTCCCCCCGGTCCGACCGCAGCACGACCCCGTCGGGTCCGGTCTCGATGTCCTGGATGCGGGTGCCCAGGCTCGCGTCGGCACCGTAGGCGACGGCGACGTTGAACAGGTAGGCGTCCGTGTCCTGACGGAACAGGTGACTCTCGGTGCTGTGCCAGCTGGGGATCTTCAACTGGTTGACCTGCTCCGGGTCCTGGAGCTTGCCCTCCTGGTGGTACACGAACCCGAAGTTCTGCTTGCGGCCGCTCAGGGGGGAGATCTTCGTCTGGATGCCGCGGAAGCTGGCGAGCGATCCGATCTCGGGCACCTCGTAGCGGTCCGCGATGACCTTGATCATGGTCGAGGTGTACGGGATGGTCGACTCGCCCACCGCGAAGCGCGGGTGCGTGCCCGCGTCGATGACCAGCACCTTCACACCGTGTCTGGCCAGCACCGCGGCAAGCGTCCCACCCGCCATACCCGCACCGAGGATGGCGACGTCGTAACGCTTCGCGTCCCGCTGTCCGTTGTCCGTCATGTTCACAGTTCGCCTTTCGGAGCAGTACGTGGCCGGTGTCCTGGTAGGGGGCTGCGGAGTTCTCGCCCGATCGCGTCCTGCGGCACCGGGAGCCGGACACGTCTGTGCGGCAGGCGGACGCGGCGGGGCCTGCGGGGGGACCGACGGCGAACGCCGGCCGAATGCGGAGGTGTTGGGGGTCCCGTGAGTGATGTGTCATCCGTGAGCGGCCCGGCGGCGGGCCGACACGGCAGCCGTCAGGTCGCTTCCTGGAGAGCGCGCAACGCTCCGCGGAAGAAGACCAGCGGTTGCTCGAAACGCGTCGGCAGTCCCATGTCCACCACCTCGCTGACGAAGATGGTGTGGTCACCGACCTCGGACGCGCTGACCACGCGACAGGAGAGGAATCCCAGCGCGTCGTCGAGGACGGGCGTCCCCGTCGCCGAGGGGCTGTGCGCCACGTCCCGCAGCGACGCCGTCGCCTTCGCGGCGAACTTCCGCGCGAGGAGTTCCTGTTGCGCGGAGAGGAAGTTGACCACGTACGCTCCCGTCCCCTCGATGATCGGGCGCAGTCGGGAGTCGTTGTGCAGGCAGATCAGCACCAGCGGCGGATCGAGGGAGACCGAAGTGAAGGAGTTGACCGTGGTCCCGGCCGCCTGTGCACCGGTTCCGCTGGTGATCACCGTCACCCCGGTCACGAAGTGACCGCAGACACGACGGAGCATCGCCGTGTCGACGGGTCCGGCCTGGTTCGGCTTGTGAGTGTCCGGCTGCATCGGTCACATGGCCTCTCGGGGCAGGGAGGGCGTTCGACGCCTTCCTCGGCTGGATATGCACACCATCTGTTCCTGCGAGGTGGAATTCCCCGGCTGAAGCCGCTCCCCCTTTCCTTCGGTCTTCGCGCAGGTCGACCGGCCGCCCGATGCTTCTCGGCCGGCTTCTCTCGCCGTTTCCGCGTTCAGAAAGGAGAATTCGACGACATGCGCTCGATGAGGTTGGCCCTGATCCTGTGACCGTCCCGCCACAGGATGGCACGCACCGAAGATAGCCACGCCACCTGAGAGCTGTCATCAATTCGATCACCAGTGGGGTCAACTGGTGAGAGAGACAGAATGGGCCGTGAGGAACGCACGGGCCGATGAGGAATTCACATGCCGCCCGACAAGTCGGAAATCACCACTTGGCGGACAGGCCGGGGGAAGAGCCGAGGCCCTCACGATGAAGGCCTCGGCCGGTGAAGCCCCCTCCTTCACGTGCCACGACGCGTCAGCGGCGCCGGCCGTGCCACGCGGCGGCCACATCGAGTGCCTGCCGGCGATTGAGTCGCGGGTCGCACAGCGTCGTGTACGTCCCGTCCGCCCGCCCCGGCCTCTCCGGCCCGGACGCCTCCGCCACGCACTCGGTGACCGCATGCGGCGTCGCCTCCAGATGCAGTCCTCCCGCGACCCCCTTCGCCGCGACGACGGCGTCCTGGAAGCGGACGACCTCTCGTACGATCTCGTCGACGCCGCGGGTCTTCAGCCCTCCCGGTCCGGTCACGGTGTTTCCGTGCATCGGGTCCGACAACCAGCTGACCGGATGCCCCGCGGCCCGTACGGCGGACACCAGTCCCGGCAGCCGCTCGGCCACGGTCCCGGCGCCCATCCGGGCGATCAGGGTCAGTCTGCCGGGCACCCGGTCCGGGTCCAGCACGGCGCACAGGCGCACCAGTTCGTCCGAGGAGCAGGACGGGCCGACCTTGCAGGAGACGGGGTTGTCCACGGACGCCAGCAGACGCACGTGCGCCCCGTCGGGCTGTCGGGTGCGCTCGCCGATCCACGGCCAGTGCGTCGAGGTGAGCAGCAGCCTGCCGTCGATACTGCGGCGCACCAGGGGGAGTTCGTAGTCGAGGACGAGTGCCTCGTGGCTGGTCCAGGTTCGTGCTTCCGGCGCCCCGGCTCCCCCGCCGCCGCGAAGCCGCAGGGCTGCCACGGCCGTGGCAGCGGCGTCGTAGCACGCCACCATCCGCGAAGGCTCCGGGCGCCGGGCCAGGGCATCGGGCTCGGGAGCGTTGACCAGGTGGCCGCGGTAGACCGGCAGTTTCCCGTCGGTACGTTCCATGGGCCGGGACCGAGGCTTGGCGAACTGGCCGGCGATGCGGCCGACCCTCAGGACGGGCGCGCAGGAGCGGGCTCGCATCGCCTCGGCGAGCTCGTCCAGCAGGTCCGCCTTGCGCAGCACCGGACCGGCGGCGCATTCCGCCGGGTCCTCCGCGCAGTCGCCGGCCTGCATCACCAGGTACCGGCCGTGCGCGACCTCGGCCAACAGGGCGCGCAGCGTGTCCACTTCGTCCCTGGTGACCAGCGCCGGGCTGTTCGCGAGGGCGTCACGCGCCGGGGCGAGCCGCGGATGGTCGGTCCAGTCGGGCTGCTGCTCGGCGGGCAGCGCGCGCCGGCGTCGCATCTCGTCCGAGGAGAGGGCGACGCCCTCGTCCTCGGCGAGCAGCAGGGCAGCGCCGCTGTCCGCTACGGCGTGCCCTTTCCACGGACGGGAGGACGTCGCCGTCATGCGTGCGCCTCTTCGGCCATCGCCCCGGAGGCGACGCCCACGGGCTCGACGGCCGGCACCAGGAAGCGCCCGATGCTGCCCATCTTCTCGCAGGTCTCCTCCAGTTCCCGCTCGGGTCGGGAGTCCCCCACGATGCCCGCGCCCGCACGCAGCCACGTGCGTCCGTTCTGCCGGTAGACGCTGCGCAGCACCAGGGCGGCGTCCATGGCCCCGTTCTGGTCCAACGTCAGGACGGCTCCGCTGTAGAGCCCCCGCACCTCGGACTCGTTGTGGCGGATGCTGTCGTACGCGGCCTCCTTGGGAACACCCGATGCGGTGACGGCGGGAAAGACCGCGCTGAAGGCGTCCCAGGCGTCCCGGCCGGTCTCGAGCTGCCCGCTCACCCGGGAGGCCAGGTGCTGCACGGTGCCACGCTCCCGCACGGCCATGAACTCCTCGACGCCGACGGTGCCGGGGGCGCACACGTCGAGCAGCTCGTCGTACGCGACCTTCACGGAGATCGCGTGCTCGAATATCTCCTTGGGGTCCGCGAGAAGATCTCCGCGGAGTCGCTCGTCCTCGGCCCGGTCCCCCGTCAACGCCCTGGTTCCGGCGAGGGGTTGGCTGACCACGCGCCCGTCGGGGTCGATATGGGCGACGATCTCCGGGCTGAAGCCGGTCGCCTCGATGCCGCCGAGGCGGAGCAGGAAGGAACGTGCGGGGCTGTTGCCGCGCCGGCCCGCCAGGTACGTCCCCACGAAGTCGACCTCGAAGTCGACCGGCACCACCCGGGAGAAGATCACCTTCTGGAGGCGCTGGTCCTGGATCGCCTCGACCGCGGCACCCACGGACCGGCGGTAGGCGTCCGCTCCGGCCTGCCGCACGTCCACAGGGTTCGGCTCGGTCCGGAACTCGTCGTTGTCCTTCATCAGTGCGTCCAGAGCGGCCGTGAGGGTGGCCTGGTCCGCGGAGCGCAGATGGGCCTCGCCCTCCTCGATCCTGATTTCGGTGTGGGGTACGACGAGGTGGAGCAGGCGCTGATCACCGATGTGCCGCACGTCCCCGTCCTTGGCGTACGACAGCTCGAACGTCGCCCAGCCGTAGGCACGCCAGTCCTTGATCCGTACGGCGTCGAGAAGGTCCTGCACCTGTTTCAGTGGACAGCCGTCCCACGGCAGCAGCACTTCTTCCTGCTGGCGCAGTCGTGCGCCGGTGCGGTCCAGGGTGACCTCGGCGAAGGAGCCGCCCGCATAGGACCACGTACCGCTGTTCTCGTACACCACGTAGTCCGCGTGCAGGCCGGACGAGGCCAGGCGGGCGACAGCGGTCATGGGGTCCGAGACCAGCCTCAGCCGCGTCTCGAAGTAGTGCCTGGGGAACTGGTTCATCGCGAACGTCCTTTTCTCGAAAGCCAAAAGGGAAATGCGAAGCGGAGAGTTCACCGCAGGCCGACCGGCGGCACCGCGTGCGCGACGGCACCGGGTTCCGGGCAGGCGCCGAGTGCGGCCGGTCCCGGGACCCGGCAGTGCTCGGGGTCCGTGGACGGCGACCGCTTCCGGCCCGAGCCACAGCCGTGGACGGCGAGCGGTCCGAACGGGACGCCCAGCCGAAGAAGACAGGCGCGAAGGCGGCCCGGAGGTTGGGTGAATGCCGCTCGGTGGACAGTGCGTGGACCGGTATCCCGGGGAGGGGGACCGGCAGCACGGGTCACGAGATCATCCGTACCTGCTCGGTACGGGCCGCGGTGAGGGACGGGTCACCGCGTACATCAGCGCGCAGAACAGCGCGGTGAGGCCGAGAATACACACGATCCCGTCAACTGGGGTCGGTTCCCTGGTGATTGTGTTCGTATCCGGCCCCGCAGACTTCGACTTCCGGTCCCGGGGACACGGAGGCGTCCCCGAACAGGGGCGTGCCCGGGTGCGGTTCAGCACCCGGGTCGCAGGTCAGCCGGGTCAGGCCGTGCCCAGGGCGGCGGCCAACAGCCCGCAGCGCAGTACGGGCCTCAGGAGGACGTGGCGCACGTCGGCGAAGAGGGTGACCTGATCGCCGTGGGAGGAGTGCCCCATGATCACGCAATTGGCGACCGCATGAGCGTCGGCGCGCAGGTGGGGTCCGGTGGCACCGCGCGGTACGGTCCAGTCGATACGGTCGAAGGCGTCGGACGCCTCGGAGGCGAACCGCTCGGCCGCCGTCCGGGCTCCTCGGCGAAGGACGTTGAGGGCGAACTCACCGACGGTGAGCGCCGCGTGGGCCGTCGGGCTTGCGCTGTGCAGGCTCACCAGGATGGTGGCCGGATCGCGGGCGACGGTCGCGAGGAACGTGCACTTCGTACCCCAGGGGCGGGCCTCGGTGTCGAAGGCGGTGGCGACGGCCACGCCCGTGCGCATGCGCGCCGTCAGGTACTTCATGCCGTCGGCGCCGGCCGGGCGCATCCTGTTGACCGCGCGCGTACGCGCTGCTCGGATCATGCGAATCTCCACGCTCTGCTCGTCGGACGGGTACGGGGCGTGGGACACGGTGCCGCAATCCGGTCGGCCGTTCCCCTGCGACGAGTGACTCGACCCCGGAAACTCGCGTCGTCCATGGCGCTCTCCTGAGCTGCGGCGGCGGATATCTTCTCGGATGTTCGCTCGGCTGCCATCGTGCCGGGAGTTTCTATCGGGGCGGAATGGAGCCTTATCCCGACTGTATCTCACATATGTCCCGCAGGCCGTTACTACGACTATTTCGTACGACTCCTCATTTTCGGGAGAACTTCGCAGGTCCCGCGCAGGACCCGCGGCAGGACGAACGGTGGCGGACCGCGCCGCGGCTCGGGCCCATCCACCGCCGGGGCGACGGCCGGTCGAACTCGGCGTGATCGAAGGCGGCATCGGTCGTCACCGGCCGGCGGCCCGGCCGGTGACGACGGATGCCGAACTGCGGCAGACGGTTCACGGAGCCGCGATACGTGAAGTACGCAATTCCACCCGGAAAGCATGAGCCGAATTCCACCGTCAGCCTGTTCCGAACAGGGGGAACACCCTCGGCATTGCCAAGGAATTCACGCGGCGACGAACAGCCACCTCACATGTGCGCGTGCGATTCCCCTGTACGGACTTCCCATGCCGAGGATTCCGGCAGGGAACCTCGTGAGGGGATCGGCCCGTGCCTGCGGGAGGCCTGCTCCACCCGGGCGTCAGTGCTGCCCGGCTCCGTCTGCGTCGGGGACGGTGCGGGGCAGCACCGCGAGAGCGACGAGGACGCCGGCCACCACGATCACGGCGCCGATGGTCATGCCGAGCGCGTAGCCGTCCGCGAGGGCCTCGAGCGTGCCGGAGTCTCCGGTGCGCGCGTTGGCGGCGGTGCCGAGGGCTGCCAGCCCGAGTGCGGCGCCGATCTGGCGTGAGCTGTTGAGCAGACCGGAGGCGGCGCCCGCCTCGTGGGCCGGGACGCCCCCGGTGGCGAGGGAGGCGATGGGGCCGAGACAGAGCCCGATGCCGATGCTGGCGACGAGCGAGGGGCCCAGAACGTCGGCGGCGAACGAACCGTCGGCGGTGAAGAGGCTGAACCAGGCGAATCCGATCCCCGTCAGCACGCCGCCGATGGCCAGCACCATCCTGGGGGCGAGACGGCCGCCCAGCTTGATGGCGAGAACCGACCCGACGACGACACCGAGCGCGAAGGGCAGGAATTCGAGACCGCTGCGGGCGGGACCGCTCCCCAGCACGCGCTGGAGGTAGAGGGAGATGAAGTAGAAGGCCGACGCCATGGCGCCGCCGAGCAGGAGGATGAAGAGGTTGGCGCCCACGACCGAGCGGTGGGTGAACAGACCCAGCCTGATCAACGGGTCGCGTGAGGTGGTCTTCTCCACGTAGAGGAAGGCGGCCAGCAGGACGACGGCCGCGGCAAGCGTCAGGAGGGTCGTCGACGAGGTCCACGGGTACTGGTCGGTGCGGACGACGCCGAACACGAGCAGGCTCATGCCCGCGGTGGCGAGGACGGCGCCCAGCACGTCCGGGCGGCCGCGCTCGGCCGTGGGCCTGTCGGCGACGATGCCGCGCCAGGCCAGGGCGATCGCGACGACCACCATCGGCACGTTGATGAACATCACCCACTCCCAGCCCACGTACTCGGTGAGCAGGCCACCGATGAGGACGCCGAAGGCGGCGCCCGCGGCGTTCATCGCGCTCCAGACGCCGAACGCCTTCACGCGTTCCTTGCCGGACGGGAAGGTGGCGGTCAGCAGTGCCAGCGCGGCCGGGGCCAGCGCGGCCGCCCCGATGCCCTGCCCGGCGCGGGCGGCCACCAGATGCCACGGTTCCGTCGCGAAGCCGCCGGCGAGGGAGGCGATGCCGAACAGGCAGAGACCCAGCAGCACGAGCCGCTTGCGGCCGAACAGGTCGGCGATCTTGCCGCCCAGGAGGAGCAGTCCGCCGAAGGTGAGGGCATAGGCGTGGATCACCCAGGTCAGGCCGACTTCACTGAAGCCCAGGCTGGTGCTGATTTGTGGGAGTCCGACGTTCACGACCGACAGGTCGAGAGACACCATGAACTGCACGACACTCACTGCGGCAAGCGTGAGTCCCGGCCGACCACCCCCACTGGTGGCCGGCGTCTCCTTTAACGAATCCGTATTGGTCACAGTGCCTCAGTCCTCGGTCGTGGCGCGTATCGGTGGAGTTTTCGAACACATTCAGAAATTGGCATCTGGGCAGTGTACTGTCGATCAAATAGCCTGAGAAGTACGCCAATTGAGCCAACATATCGCGCTTGGATTCCGCCCTCGACCGCACCGCGGTCGGCGAGTCTCAGGCGAGGTGTGCGCGGACCACCCAGTGGTGGTCGTGGGGCGGGCAGAGCCGCTCGGGCGGAGCCGGCAGCCATGAGCAGGCATCAGCGGCGAGCCGGCTCAAGGTGTACGCCTCGGCCCGCCAGCCATGGCGACCGAGGAGGCGGCCGAAGTCGTCCGGGCCGGGCCGGAACGCGGACCCCCGGGACTCCATGAACGCGAGGAACCTCTCGTTGGCCGCGTCCTCGACGTAGGCGGGGTGCGGTGCGTCGACGAGCAGCACGGAACCGCTCCTCGACAGCTCCCCGATGCGGGTGAGAAGCCGGGTGAACTGCTCGACTCCCAGGTAGGGCATGAGCCCTTCGACGATCCACACCGCGGGTCGGTCGGGTGTGTAGCCCGCGTCCTTCAGCCGCCGCGGCCACGTCTCGCCGCGGAGGTCCTCGCTCAACGCCACCCGATGGCACGTGAGCCGGTCACGGACCGGAGCCAGCAGCACCTCCTTCGCCGCCAGCTGACCCGGCAGGTCGATTTCGAAGAACCGGGTACGGGCGGGCAGTCCGAGGCGCCAGGCCCGCGTGTCGCTGCCCGCCGCCAGGCACACGACCTGCGTGATGCCGTCGGCGACGGCCTGTTCCAGCGCGATGTCGCCGAACCGGCCCCGCACGATCACGGATCCGATCGTGCCGCCGACGGCCAGAGCCTCCTCCGCCATCCGCCTCGACCGCGGCGTGCTCAGCAGAATCGCGTGATAGTCCGTCAAGTACGGGTCGGGACGGTCGTTCTCCATGGCCCTGATGACGGCGGTGATGAAGCTGGTCTCCTTGACGGCTTCGTCCCTGTCGCCGCGCCGGTCCGTATCCGTCACGCTGCGCTCCCGTTGTTGTGCCGCATTGCCGGCTGCCGACGTCGGCGGACAGAGAGCGAGGGCCGCGAGTTGACCCAGTCCTGATCGAACTTCCCTGTCGCCGCATAACTGCGGGAGATCTCCGCGAGTTCCTCCTCGCTGAAGACGTCCCCTATTCTCTCGAATCCCCGCGGGGCCCTCTGGTGCGCCAACGTGAGCACCCTCTCCGGGCCCATGGACCGATTGATCCGCTGCAGTTCCGCCATCTGGGGCAGGCGCTCGGCCTCGTACGCGCCCAGGGCCTCGCCCACGTCGGAGTGCGAGGCAAGGTGCCACGCGAGCACCCGCGCGTCGACGATCGCCTGCGTGGCGCCGTTGGACCCGGCGGGGTACATCGCGTGGGCGGCGTCGCCCAGAAGCGTCACGCGGCCGAACGTCCACCGCGGGACGGGGTCTCTGTCGATCATCGGGTACGTGTGGATCCGCTCGGTGTCCCCGATCACTCGGACCAGGTCCAGGTCCGGCGGTGACCAGCCGCCGAACTCCCGCAGGAGGACCTCTCGCATCCCGGAGACGTCCTCCTGGGGTCGGGAGCGCCCTGCGTCGGCGGTGGGGGCCGGGAACGCGGCGACCCAGTTGATGAGACATCTGCCCCTCGTACCGTGGTCGATCGGGTACAGGACGAGCCGCCTCCTGTCGTCCCCCAGTACGGTCATGGAACCTCCGGTCAGGAACCCGCTGCTCCAGGCCGTTCCCCGGTACAGCGTCATGCCGTTGGTCCGGGGTGGGCCCTCGGAGGGATAGAAGGCCGCGCGCACCGCCGAGTGGATGCCGTCCGCCCCGACGAGTACATCCGCCTCCACCGTCCGCCTTGCGCCGTCCTCGTGCACGAAGACACCGCGCGCTTCGTCCAGGCCCACGAGCCGGGCGCCGGTGACGATCGCCCCGTCGCCCAGGCGGCGTCGCACCTCCGCCGCCAGTACTCCGACGAGCCGAGCGCGGGATATCGAGACCTGAGGCCATCCGTAGCCCGCCGACAGTCCTCGGTCCTCCCGCCACACCACGTCGCCCTGCGGGCTGCACATCAGCAACTCGCGTGTCTGGACGCCCTGTTGTCGCAGTTCATCCAGGAGTCCGAGCTCCGCCAGCTCGCGCACGGCATTGGGCAGGATGTTCAGACCGAACCCCTGCGTGCTCAGGCGGGGTGCGGCCTCGAAGACGGTGACGTCCTCGAACCCCGCGGCGTGCAGAGCGATCGCGGTGGCCAGTCCGCCGATTCCGCATCCGACAAGGGTGATTCTCATCGCCCGCTCCCTCTCCGGGGGTGTGACCGTGACGTCACGGCGCGGCGGCCCGGCTCATCCCGGCGTGCGTCTGCCGGGTGAGGGTCATGATCGCGTCGAGCAGTTCCGTGCTTGCCCCGCCGCTGCCCCGTTCGTAGAGCCGGACGTCCTCGTGATAGGCGCGCCGCGCCATCACCAGGTGCTTGCCGCGGAACGAGATCAATACCCTGAGCGCCTCCCCCAGCGCCCGCGAGCCGGCCTGCACATGCAGTGACTCGTCCGGCGTCAGGGGTTCGCCGAGGGCTGCGGCGAACCGGGAGGCCAGGGACGGCTTCGCTCTCCATTCCGCGTACCGTTCCCGCCAGCCGGGAAGCGTGTGCGAGGCGAACTCCTCACAGAACGCCAGGTACTCCTCGCTGCCCCCGTCCGATGCCCAGAGCAGCAGGTCGATCAGGAACAGTGGGACATGGGCGGCGGCCGGGCCCATGTAGGTGCGTCCTGCCACGCAGACGTCGTCGAAGTACGGTCGCAGCTGGCGGGCGAAGAACTCGTGGGAGACGTCCGCGAGTACGGCCCTCATCACCGTGTCTACTGCGTTGACGCACGCGATGAAGGACGTCCAGTCACCGGTGTACCCGGGACTGCGCGGGTCCGCCTCGGACAGGGAACGGCCGATGTCGAGCGCACGTGCCAGTTCCGGTACGCATGTCCGCACCGCGTCGATGAGGGCGCGCTCCATCGGGTTCCCGGTGTAGAGCCGCTCGCGCTCTCCGGTGGGGTTCCAGCAGGTGTAGTGGTAGACGGTGTCGCGCGGGATCATGCACGTACGCCGTCCCAGCAGTTCGAACGGCTCCGTGGCGCCCGCGACGACATCGAAGGCCACCACTCCGTGCCTCTTGAGGCTGCCGAGATACATACCCAGGTCACGCATCGCGGCGAGGCATTCCGGCAGCGTGAAACCGGCGATGCGCTGCTCCGTGGGGAGGGCCTCGCCGAGGACACGCGCCAACGCGTCGACGTCCGCGGCTTCGTTCATCTTGGGCAGGCGTCGCAGGTCGATGTCGAGGTTCAGCGGATCGAGCCGTCCGACCTCTGTGTTGAACTCCACGGAAGCCACGTCTATGTGTGTGCTGAATGGCATGTGCACCAACTCCGGTATGTGTCCCTGGGTCACGTGACGTCGAAGAGGGGGTGTGCTGGGGCCCTTGGACGGCGTCGCCGCACCCGGTGGGCGGCCGTCAAAACCGGAAGTCGGGCGAGGGAACCCGTGGATCCGCGCCGGTGTCCCGGCGGCGGTCCACCGATCCCCTCACCACGAGCCGCCGGCCCACGACCTTCGTACGCCACCGCGGGCACCGGACTCAGGACGAGGGCACCCATCCTTCGACGAACATCTCGCGCGCCTTCGACCGCTGCAGCTTCCCGCTGGTGGTCTTGGGGATGCTGCGCTTGGGGACCAGGTGGACCGCGGCCGCCCGGACGCCGGTCCGCGAGCCGACGGCGGCCACGACGGACATGCGCAGCGCGTCGTGCCGGTCCTCCTCGAGCTCCGTCTCGACGATCAGGTGCAGGTCCTCCGAGCCGCTGCGGTGGTCCCAGTACCCGACCGCGATCACCGCGCCGAGACGGACGCCGGGCACGGTCTCGGCTGCCTGCTCGAAGTCCGAAGGGAAGTAGTTGGCACCGCGGATGATGATCAGGTCCTTGGCCCTGCTGGTGATCCTCAGCCGGCCACCACGGAGATAGCCGACGTCGCCGGTCCTCCACCAGTCCGGCCCGTCGATCGACGCGTCGGTCGCTTCCGGCAGGTCGAAGTATCCGGCCGTACGCGACGGGCCGCGGAACTGGATGTGCCCGATCTCGTTCTCGCCGAGAGTGCGGCCTTCGCCGTCCACGACGCGGACTTCCGTGTCCGCCACCGGCTCACCGCAGTCCACTATCTGCAGCGCGTCCGTGTTCCGCGGGTCGACGTCGACCGCCCGTGCCTCGGAGACGGCGGCCCGCCGGTCGATGGAATCGTAGGTCAGCGGCTCCTCGGGGCGTGCCGTGGTGATGGCGAGGGTGGCCTCCGCCATTCCGTAGCCGGGCGTGAAGGCGTCGGCGGGCAGCCCCCAGGCGGCGAAGCGTTCGACGAAGCGCCGCGCGGTGGCCGGCTGGACGGGTTCGGCACCGCAGAGCGCCATCCTCCAGGACGAGAGGTCCACGCCTTCGAGCTCCTCGTCGCGCACCCGGGCGGTGACGTAGCCGTAGGCGAAGTTCGGGCCCGTCCCGAACGCGCCGCGGTGGGTGCTGATGAGCCGCAGCCACTCCGCCGGGGAGCGCAGGAACCGGGTCGGCGGCATGAGTACCGTGTCCGCCCCGGCGTAGATCGGGCACAGGACCCCGGTGATGAGCCCCATGTCGTGGTAGAGCGGAGCCCAGCTGACCATCGTGTCCTCGGGCGTCCACGAGAAGTTCCCGATCAGCTGCGCGCAGTTGGTGGCCAGGGCCTCGTGCGAGATCATCACACCCTTGGGGGTGCCCGTGGATCCGGAGGTGCACTGGATCAGCGCCAGGTCGTCACCCTTCGGCAGGCGTACGGGCTCCTGCGGAGCGTCGCCGGCGGTGGCGCGCGCGTACAGCTCGGCTCCGTCGAGCAGTCGGGTGCCGCCGGGATGGGGAAGGTCCTCGATCACCGCCGCGGTGGTGATGATCGCGGCGGGGCGCAGGTATCCCACGAGATCCTTCAGCTGGGCCTCGAACCCGGCCGCGCCTCCGAAGGCGACGGGCAGCGAGATCGCCGTCGGTACGGCCCCGAGCAACTGGATCCCCAGGAACGAGGTGACGAACGGCGCGCCCGTCGGCAGGCAGATCAGCACCCGGTCGCCGTGGCCGACACCGCCCTCCTTGAGGGCCGCCGCACACCGCGCGGCGGTTTCGAGGAGGCCGTCGCAGCGCAGCGTCTCCTCCCTGCCCGGTTCCGGTACGAGGGTCACCTTCGACCCGTCCGGACCTCGTTCCGCCTCCGCCGCCAACGCGTGCAGGAGGCTGGGGGAACGCCGACGAAGCATGGTCATCCGAAGTTCTCCTCTAGAGCGCTGCTGAGTGGATCGACGGTCCACGGCTGTACCGAAACGTCGTCGGCGGCGATGCGGGCGGGGAGCAGCCCGTGTCGTACGGACAGGTCTCGGGCGGCCAGCACGCCCGCCGAGGAGAGCCCGCCGTAGGAAGGGCTCGGGGCATCGGGTTCGAAGCCGAGCAGGATGGTCTCGGCCAGGCAGGAGTAAAGAATGCCCGGCGGCAGCGTGATGCCGGGGAAGTGGGGAGTCTGTCCGCCGGGCAGCCGGATCCGTCCGCCCGACACCAGTTCGACGTTCGGCAGGCCCTCCACCGCCGGGTGCACGTCGCCGGGGACGGCGAGGTCGCAGACGAGGACGTGCCGGTCGCCCGCGAGGTGGTGGGGCAGGATCACCGGGTCCGCCGCGTTGGTGGCGCTGACCACGATGGGGCAGTCCCGCAGGGCGGCGAGGTCCTCGGCGACCGACACGTCGACCAGGTGGGAGAGCCGGTCGGCGACCGTCGCGAGTCGTCGCGCCGAGCCCGGCCGGCCGACGAGCACCAGCGAATCGCAGTGCGGGGCGACGAGTTCGGCCATCACCGCGCCGATGTTTCCGATTCCGCCGACGACGCCGACGCGGCGCTCACCCGGGGCGGAGCCGGCCAGTCGCAGCCTCAGCAGGTCGTAGGCACAGGCGGCGGTCAGCGAGTTGCCCGAGGTCACCCGGACCTCGCTCTCCACCACGTCCCGCCCCGCGTTGGTCACGATGGAGGTGTGGCCTCCGAGGCCGATCACCTCGGCCCCGAGCGAGACGCTCAGTTCCACGGCGTCGAGCACCGTCCGGCGCAGCCAGGCCCCTTGGCCCCTGCGCAGCGCCTCGTTGGCCTGAGCCGCGGTGAACGGCACGGCCACCATGATGACTTCGGCCTCTCGATGTGCCCCGGACGTGATGCGGTGCCGGGTGACCTCGAACGGATCGAGTTCGCCCCACATCCGGTCGAGCGCCGCCTCGCACTGCTCGTCGGTCCATGCCGCCAGCTCCGGCGCCATGGACGTCAGCTTGCCCGGCACGTCGAGATTGGCGAGGAACGCGACGCGCGGCACGTCGCCACGGCTCCCACCGGGCGGCACCAGCCGGTCGCGGCGTGGCAGCGGGA
Source organism: Streptomyces sp. NPDC056222 (assembly GCF_042264065.1). NCBI lineage: Bacteria > Bacillati > Actinomycetota > Actinomycetes > Kitasatosporales > Streptomycetaceae > Streptomyces > Streptomyces sp. NPDC056222. The sequence continues at coordinate 42,679 of NZ_JBHJTL010000045.1, forward strand.
CGTGCTGAGGGGGCAGCCAGGCGGTGTCCGTCGGCTCCGTCAGGTGTGCGAGCAGGGTCGCGTAATCACCGCGGGAGAGCAGCCCCGCGACATCGTCGAACGCGGCCACGATACGGTCCACGTCGGCGGGCTCCAGCAGTGCCGACGGCTCGACGCGCAGGGTCGTGGGCGCGGACATGGTCGGGATGACTCTGATCCGGTGCTCGCGCAGCAGCCGGCCGGCGATGAGGTAGCCGAGCGACTCGCTGCTGAACACCTCGCGCAGCATCCCGGAATCGGGCTGCGGAAGGGTGAATTCGACGCCCAGGAACAGCCCGCGCCCCCGTACCTCCACGATGGCGTCGGGCCAGCGGGCGGCCATGCCCGCCAATCGGTCGCGAAGCAGCGTGCCCGTCTCCACGATGCGCTCGCGGTATGCGAGGGAGAGGTCCACCGCCGCCTTGGCGATCCACGCGGAGAAGTCGTCGTCGGCGAAGGTGGAGAGGTGGTGGCGACCGAACTCCGCCACGTACTGGTCCGCGGCGACGAGCAGTGCCGAGACCTTGGCGAGTCCCCCACCGAGCGCCTTGGAGAGCAGGTAGTAGTCGGCGACCACACCGGAGTCCTCGGAGGCGAGAAACGTGCCGGTGCGCCCCATACCGCTCTGGATCTCGTCGAACACCAGCGCCGCCTCGTGCCGGTCGGCGAGCTCCCGCAGGGCGCGGAGGGTTTCGGTGGGGACCTCGTGCACCCCGGCCTCGCCCTGGATGGGCTCGACGAAGCAGGCGGCCACCGGCGACAGGTGACGGACGTCGGAGTGGGGTACCCCGGAGGCGTCGACGCGTACCGAGTGGACCGGTACGCGCTCGGAGTCGAGCGCGGCCACCACGGCCTCGGGGGTCCAGTCGTCGAGCCGCCGGTGCCGGGGTCCCGGCACACGCAGGTCGGACGGCACGTTGCCGCTGTGCGTCAGCGTGCCGGCGGCGGCCGACTTGCCGTGGAAGGCGTTGCGCAACGAGGCGAAGACCGGGTCCGTCTCCCGCATGGTGACGATCCGGTCGAGGGCCTCGCTCAGCACCTCGGCGCACGGGCGTCCCTCCGCGGGCCCGCTCGCGCACGGGACGCTCGCGAGTCCGTCGCGGCGCACGCGCCGCAGGGCGACCTCGTACTCCTCCTGAAGCGCGCCGAGTCGGCGCCTGTGCGCGACCGTGGCGTGCTTCACCGCGGCTTCGACCGCGTCGGCGCCGCCGCTGCCGAGGGTGACCACGTACCGCGCACCGGTCGTGGCGCCGACGACATCGGACAGCCGCTGCGCCAGAGCGGCCGCCCCCGGGCGGACGCTGGCCTGGGCGTTGAAGGGGATCTGCGCGTCGAAGCACCGCCGGGCCACATCGACCAGGTCCGGGTGGTTGTGCCCGAGCAGCGACGCACCCGCGCCGCCGACGAGGTCGAGGACCTGGTCGCCGTCCGGCGGATCGTCCGCGCCGTCCTGCGGTTGCAGGACCAGGTGGTCACCCTGGCCGGCCCGGTAGGTGACGTCCAGGTTGAGCGCGCGGAAGATCCTGGCGAACTCCGGGCGGAGGAAGCGCGCGAAGGGAGTGTCGCTCATGCGTCGTCACCCCCCTGCCCGACCTGCACGCTGAGCGACTGGGACACCTGCTCCACGACGTCACGCAGCGTCCGCATCCCTGCGGCCTGTTCGTCCGAGATCCGGATGTCGAACGCGGCTTCCATCTCGACCACCAGACTGATGGAGCGGATGGAGTCGAGGCCGTAGTTGACCAGCGGGGCTTCCGGGTCGAATTCGGTCACCTGGAGCTCGCGCCGAAACATCGGTTCGACGATCTCAAGAATTTCGCGGTTCATTGCTTCCTTCTCCATTCGAACGCTCATCGTTCGGCCGGTGCGGGCTCGGCAGGCCGGGACGTGTCGCGCGGTTCATCGCCGTATCGCGACGGCGAACGAAAGTTCTGCCTCGGAGCGAACCCACACCGATGCCGGTTCGCCGCGGTACGAAGCGATCAACACGTCGCCGGCCCGGCGGAGTTCGATCCGCCAGAACGTGAAGGCTCCGAGGGTTCCCATGCTGCTCAGGGCCTTGAAGGCCGCTTCCTTGGCGGCGAACAGATCGCGCGCGGTGTACCCCCCGGGCGATCCGAGCAACGTGCGCCGCTCGCGCTCCCCCAGAACGAACCCGGCCACGCGAGGGGTGACGACCCCGCTCTCGATGTCGACGCCGACCGCCTCGGCCCCGGGGACCACCACCGCGACCGCCCAGCGCTCGGTGTGGGAGATGGAACCGGCGAATCCCTCGGGGAATCGCGGTCTCCCGTCGGCTTCGCGGGGAACGGTCCGGTCTGCCGACCCGGCGGACGCGAGGGCCGTGGCCGCCGCGCGACGCCCCGCCGCGGACTGCTCAGCAGGTCCGTAGGGGCGCGCCACCGGGTGGAACACGACCGTCGCCTCCGGACCGACTCCCTCGGGGGGATCCCACCCGACAGCCACCGTGTGCCCTTGTGTCCTTCAGTGCCGCAGGGCCAGGACGTGACGCGTCAGGGAGTCGATCGAGCGCAGCACCTCGGGCTCGACGTCGTCGTCCCATTCGAATCCGAAGGCGTCCTCCATCGCCACCAACAGGCTCACCAGTCCGGTGGAGGGCAGTCCGGCCTCGCGCAGCGACACGGAGTCCGGGATGCCGCCGGCGAAGCGCTCGTCACCGAACAGCTCGACCAGCAGTCCGCGGACGCGCTGCCGGATCTCGGACTCGGTGTCAGACACGCGACTCCACTTCCTCCACGAACTTGCCGACGAGCGTCTCGAAGTGCTCGGGGTCGTCGAGGAACGGCACGTGCCCGGCGTCCTGCACGATCTCGCAGCGCCCGTCGGGGAACAGCGCGGCGACTTCGTGGCCGCGCTGCGGGCTCAGCAGCATGTCGTCGTCCCCGAGGACGAGCAGGGTGGGCGCGGCAACGCGGGACAGCAGCTCGGAACTGGCGTCGCCCGTCTGGACCAGGTTCAGACCGTTGGTGAGTTCCTCCGGGGTGGACATCGCCAGGAAGCTCTCCCGGAGGCCGAGGAATCCCGGTGTGCCGCCCTCCTCGTTCATCCGGCCGCTGATCACCTCGGCGTAGAGCTGGTTGTACAGGGAGGCCATGCCGTGGCTCTGCAGCGTCAGCAGCCACGAACGGTTCAACTGCCGGTGGCGCCGCATGCCCTTGACGCCGAAGACCGGTCCCGCCAGCACCAGGCCCTTGACCCGGTCCGGGTGTGCGAGCGCCACGTCCCTGGCGAGCTGGGAGGAGGAGGATGTGGCGACCAGATAGGTCGCGTCGATCTCCAGCGCGTCGAGCAGCCCGATCACGTCCGCCGCGTGCTCTTCCCAGGTCGGCTCCCGGTCGAGCCGTGCGGACGCACCGTGATTGGCCATGTCGTAGCTCACGACACGGTGGTTCTTCACGAGTTCCTGGGTATGAGCCCGCCAGAACGGCGCGGTGATGAAGAAGTTGTTGAGCAGGGTGATGGCCGGGCCCTCACCGCTGGACTCGTGGTAGAGCTCGACGCCCTCCCTGGTGCGTATGCGGGGGGTGTCCTCGCGGTACGACAGGTCGTAGGACTCGTTGGCTTCACTGTCCGACACGGGATTCCGTCCTTCTCTTGGTTGCTGTGGCCATCGGGGGTCGGAGGGCGCCTGCGTACGCGGCGACGACCTCGGCCGCCGGAGCTTCGGCGGAGACCGCGGTGCAGGACCGGCCGCAGTACAGCGCCATCTCGTCGATGCGCCCGCTGGTCGCGTCGGTCGGTACGGCCGCGCTGAATCGCGGCACCAGATACGGCTTCCCCTCGACCATCGTGCGGCCGATGAACTTCTTGGGCTGACGGGGATCGGCGGTCACGGCCGTCGCCAGCACCCGGTGCCGGCGGCCGGGCCACCCGATCTCGTAGACGTCGGTGATCACGGTGTCGCTCGCGTCGGCCTCGGTCACCGCCGACTTGAATTGGCCGTGGGCGCGGGACTCGTGTGCGACGACGAAGGCTGTGCCGAGCAGGATGCCGTCGGCTCCGGCGGCGACGGCCCGCTCGGCCTCGGCCGGCCCGCCGATGCCGCCCGCGGCGACCAGACAGGCGTCGGGCAGCCGGTCACGCAGGGCGGTGACCAGCTCGTCCCGCCCCGACACCCCGAGCAAGTGGCCGCCGGCCTCGATGCCCTGGGCCACCACCACGGCGCCGCGCTCGGCCGCGTGCACACCGTCCTCGACGGTCCCCACCTGCACCACCGTCTGCCGGCCCGCAGCGGAGACCCGTTCGAACACGGCGTCCTCGGGCATGCCGAACAGGGACACGTACACGTGCTGCGGCGTCTCGGCGAGCACCTGCGCCACCTGGCGGTCGAGCTCCTCGGGCCCGACCACCTCCGGGATCAGATTCACGCCGACGGGCCGATCGGTACCGGCGACCAGCCGCTCCAGTACGGCCGACAGCGCGTCGCCGACCAGCTTGTACCCGCCCACACAGCCCGCCGCACCGGCGTTGGACACCGCGCAGGCGAGCTTCGCCCCCGCGACACCGCCCATGCCCGACTGGAGGAGGCTCACCTCCGTACCGAGTACCGCCGCCACCGTGGCACGCATCAGCGGATGCCCTCGAGCGCGGACACCGCCGCGGCCGTGGTGCCGAACCGGTCGGTCAGGACATGCACCCAGCGCTCCAGGCCGAAGGCGAGGCAACTGGTGTGCGCCGCCTCGTCGCCGGCCTCGATCTCGCACCGCTCGCCGAAGAAGTTCCGGTGGTAGTTCACGGAGCCGATCGCCAGGCCGTCGACGACGAACTCCTCCTTGACGGGGAACAGCCGCTGCATCTTCGCCTTGCCGCCGTTCTTGTCGAAGAACGGGTCGGTGGCGACCTCCAGCTTGAGGTCCAGTCCGAGTGCGGCGCACAGTTCCGTCACGGCGTCCTTGGCGCGGACCAGGTGGTTCTTCGCCACCTCCTCGGCACCGATGCAGACGATCTCCCGCATGGTGAAGCCGAGCAGTCGCTGGAGGCCCTGGTAGTGGTCCTCGTTGCGGAAGCACGTACCGGCCGTGGTCCGCAGCACTCCCTCGGCGGGCAGCGTGGAGCCTGCCAGATCGAGGTAGACCGAGTAGCACGCGGCCGAGGGCAGCGCGAACGCGGTCGGCTCCATGACCTCGGCGGGTAGCAGGCCGACCGGCCGGGAGCTCTGCGCCAGCAGGGCACCGAGGCGCTGGGGATCGAGCCGGGTCGCGGCGAGGCCCAGATGCGGGAAGTTGTCGTAGTAGTCGAAGGTGTCCAGGTCCTGACAGCGCATCAGGAACGGGAACCGGAATTCCGGGGCACCCCAGGCATCGGCCCAGCGCAGGACTGCCGCGTCGAACGCTCGGAGCAGCCGCAGCTGGCCTCCGTCGAGGACTCCCAGACCGTTGTCGGTCGCTGCTGTGGTCATCGCGCCGCTTCCTTCGTGAAGAATCCTGCCTCGATCGCGTCGAGCGTGCGGAGATCGTCCAGATCCACGTCCTCCGGATCGATCGGCTCGCCGGTCAGCTCCTCCAGCAGGAAGATGAACTCGACGAACGCGAGCGAGTTGATGGCCCGGCTGTCGATCAGGTCCAGGTCGCTGGGCAGGTCTTCCAGCTTGGGGTTGCGGCTGAGAATGAACTCCCGCAGCGCCTGCATCGGTTCGGCACTCACTTGATGGATTCCTTGCCTACGCCTGCCCTCGACAGGAACTTCCTCGTCCTCTTCAGTACCTGGTCGTGCGCTTCCGCCCGGGCCGGGTGCTCCATCGCACGGCGCCGGAGCGCGAGCGCGTCCGGAATGCCCGCGTCGCGGTAGGCGGCCGGGTTGTACAGGGTCGCGACGCTGTACTGGAGGTAGTTCTCGAGGTACTCCGCCACCAGCGGCACCTCGTCCGGGTCGTTCTTGACCACCTGACCGAGCAGGTTGGTGAAGATCATCCGACCGAAGGCGACGTGCCGGCTCTCGTCCTGGTGGTGCACCCGGTTGATCTCACGGGCGATGTGCGGCAGGGACTCGTCGGTCGCCATGTACGCGTTGTAGTAGTCGACGATCTCCTCGAAGATCAGGATGCGCGCGAACACGATGAGCTCGCGGGCGACCGGCGACAGGTGTTCCACCGAGTCGGCCTTCAGCGTCGGCTGCGCCGGGTACAGCTTGCCGCCGTAGCGCAGGCAGAATTGCGCGAAGAACCACATGTGCTCGTTTTCCTCACCGATGAAGTGGTGGAGGAACTCCGAGACGTCCGCGTAGGTCCGGTCGTGAATGCGCATCACGACCTCGCTGAGCAGCTCGCGGATTCCGTGGATATTGAGGCTGAAGAAGTTGATCGCCTCGTACCGGGTCAGTGCGATCTGCTGCTCACGTGTGAGCTCGTCCCACATCGGAGTGCCGGCCAACGTGGTGAGGCTTTCGCTCATCCAGGGCATGTCCGGCTCGATCTTGTCCGGCCACTCGAAAATCGTATACGGGTTGTAGTAGCCGGATTCCGCCATGCTTTCCAGCCTGTCCAGCTCAAGAACGATCGGTTCGATCTTGGGCACTGCCATTTACTCGCCCTTCCACACAGTGAGATGAACAGGTCGGCCTCAACGAGCCGATCGAATGTCCGCGCGTACATGGGCCGGCACCGGTGAACCGCATTCGTGGCGGCCGAACGAGGCAGCGCCCGAAGCGGTGGACTGGATGACCTTGTTGTACGTCGACCCCAGGCACAGTTCCTGAAAGTCCTTGGTGTCCGGGGACAGCCGAGCCGCCAACTGCGCCTTGGCGATGTCGACGCTCTTGAGGACTCCGTCCTCGTCCTCGACCTCCACGCACGCGTGCGGCAGGTCGAGGGCGCCGCCGAGCACGCCGCAGAACCAGCCCCGCTTCGCCTCGGCCCGGTAGCCGGCCTCGCGGAACTGCTCGGCCAGCAGCAGGCTCGCGGCGATGCAGCTGGTCGCGCCCAGAGCGTGCACGAGCCGGTAGTCCGCCTGCATCGCGACCGGAACCATCTGCCAGCGGTAGCCTGATTCGAGGTAGTCGCGGGTCAGGGTGCGCAGCTCGGGGGAGACCAGAGGCGTACGTGCGCCCGTCGTGGTGATGGTCGCCGCGTACTCGGCCGTCCCGGAGCCCGGCCCGGGGGCCGACCCGCCGACGACGCTGCCGCCGAAGCGGACGACGTCGGGCGCCTCGAAGCGCCAGGGCGCGTGCCCCTCGCACTCGGGGCACTCCAAGTGGACCCGGAAGTCCCAGGACTTCGGACGCAGCAGACTCTCGACCGAACGGCCGGCGAACCGGAAAAGCATACGGAACGTCAATTCCGGCTGCGTGTCCGACTTCTGTGAATACATCCCGAGGTTGTACAGGTCGTTCATGTCGAAATAGCGCACTCCTGCACGCTCCTCGAACGGCAGAGACGCATCGACGAGCCTGTCGATCTCGGCCGAGTCGCAGCGCAGCAGCTCCCGCGCCACGGACTCCGACTGGATCTTGTTGGAATACTCGGCGGGAACGAATTCAATGAAGTCCGCCACCTTTTCCCAGGATATGCCCGGGATTTCGGTTCGGTCTGACACGGGCTACCCCTCAAGAAAGAAGAACACGCCGACGATTCGATGCCTGACATGCACGGCCGACATCCCCTGGCTCCTGCGTGAATCCCCGGAACGGGCTCGACGCTACCATTCTGCAATTGCTCCACGACAGGCCGTTTTCACACGCGCACCCATGCGTTTTGCACGCCTATTCCTACTGGGTGACGGCGACGACACCCGAGGGCACGATCCGCAGCTCGCCGCTCTCGTAGCGCCGCTTGCACTCCCTGCGCTGCACCTTGCCGCTGGAGGTCTTCGGCAGCCCCCCGCGCCGTACGATCACGATGTCGTCCGGCGAGATCCGGTGCCCGCTCCGTATCGCCTCGTCCACTTTTGCGCGCACGGCTCCGGCGCCCGGGGAGTTGAGGAGCCTGCCGTCCGCCTCCACCACCAGCACGAGCCGCTCGGTCTGCCCGTCGTCGCAGGAGAACGCGCTCACGCTGTTCGGGTGCAGCCCCGGCACGGCGCGTTCGGCGGTCAGCTCGAAGTCCTGCGGATAGTGGTTACGGCCCTTGCGGATGATGACGTCCTTCAGCCGTCCGGCGACGTACAGCTCGTCGCCGTACAGGAAGCCGAGATCACCGGTGCGCAGATGGGGCCGGCCGGAGGCTTCCTCACCCGCGAGACGCGCCCGGAAGGTCTCCTCCGTCTCCTCGGCCCGCCCGAGGTAACCGGCGGCCGCGCAGGGGCCGTCGATCCAGATCTCACCGACCCGCCCCTCAGGCAACGCGACCCGCGTGACGGGATCCACGATCCTCACCCGGGTGCGGCCCGACGTACTGCCGTTGCTGACCAGGGGGACGGCGCCCTCGGTACCTTCGCCGACGGGCCGCGCGACGCCTTCGCCCAGGGCCTTTGCGGAAACCCAGAGTGCGGTGGGTTCCTGGTCCGCGCGGGAGGCGGTGGTCTTGAGCGTGTTCTCCGCCAGGCCGTAACCGGGGCTCATGGCACGGTGGTTGAAGCCGTACGGCGCGAACGCGTCGACGAAGGAGCGGATGGCGGCCCAGCGCACCGGCTCGGCTCCGTTGGCGGCCGTCCGCCAGCGCGACAGGTCGCCCACCGCGCCGGTCTTGCCGTCCGCGGCGGCGCGTGCACACAGTTCGTAGGCGAAGCTCGGCGCCGCCGAGTGCGTTCCGCCGAACCGGGAGAGGGCTTCGAGCCAGCGCGCCGGACGGCGGATGAAAGCCTCGGGAGCCATCAGATACGCGGGGATGCCCGCCCACAGGGGCATGACGACGCCGAAGAGCATGCCCATGTCGTGGAAGAGGGGCAGCCAGCTCACCACGGTGCCGTCGGGCTCGCAGGGGAACGCGTGGTCGGTCTCGGCCGCGTTGGCGATGAAGTTCGCGTGGGTGACCACAACTCCCTTGGGCCGCCCCGTCGAACCGGACGTGTACTGCAGCAGCGCGGTGTCCTCGGGACTCGGCCGCGGCGGCGCGGGGGCACCCGCGTCGTACCCGAGGGTGTCGGTGGCCAGCAGGGTGAGCCCGGCCAGGGCGGGCGTGTCGCCGTAACCCTCCTGGAGGTCGCGGGCCACCTCGGCAGTGGTGAGGACGATCGAGGTACCGGCGTCGTCGGCGATCCGGCGCATCCGTTCCACCTCCTCGCGGCGCCGGGGCACCTGGACGGGCGCACCGGCCACCCGCCCGTACATGCACCCCAGGACGGACCGTACGAACTCCAGGCCCGTGGGGTACATGAGTACGGCGCTGCGGCCGGCGAGACCGACGGCGGCGAAGGCGGCGGCCCGCAGACCGGCGATCTCGTGGAGCTCGCGGTAGGTGAGGGTCTCGTGGGGCACCTCGCCGTCGAGCAGGTAGACGAAGGCGGTCTCGTCGGGCTGTTTCTCGCTGCGTAACCGCAGGGCGTCGGGAACAGTACGCACGTCTGCGTTCGGATACGGTCCGATGCTGCTCACAGTGAGGATCTCCTTGTCGGCCGGTCGTGCACGGAAGGAAGTTCGGCAGGGAGAGGCCCCGCGGCTCGGCGCTCGCCGGGGACCGCGAAGGCCGAGCCGGCGCGTCGTGGTGCCCGCCGTTCGCCCACGGCGCGCGTTCGGGGCCGGTGCGGTCGGGAGCGGTCCGGGTCAGGAGGCGAGGCGCCGTCGGCCGCGCACACGCGCGGCACCAGGGCTGGGCTGCGGCCGACGGTGCTTCGGGCGGTCCCGGTGGGGCGGCACTGCCGCTCCGGACCGGGGCATCGGCGGGCGGGCTCCCACCGGTGTCGTCGAATGTGATCAGGTCGAAGTCGCCGCGACCCGGGCGATGTCGGCGAGGGCGTCGGCGTCGTACGTTCCGGCGTCCTGGACCATCGGGGCCGGGTGCGGTTCCGCTTCCGTCTTCAGGGTCCTCTCCAGTGCGTCCAGCACCGCGGTGGCCGCCTCCGCGGCCGCAGGGACGACATCGGCCAGGAGCAGATAGCCGTGCACCAGGCCCGGACCCTCGACGTGTTCCACCGTGACGCCGGCGGCGGCCAGCCGTCCCGCCAGTTCGACCCCCTCGTCGTGCAACGGGTCGAACTCGGCGGTGCCGATCACCGTCGGCGGCATCCCGTGCAGATCGGCGCGGAGCAGATCGATCGCCGGGTCGGTGCTCCGCCGCGGATCCTGCACGTACTGCTCGTAGTACCACCGCAGATCGTCGATGTCCGTCAGGTAGCCCGAGCCGTAGATGCGGATGGACGGTGACTTCATCTCCGGATCGGCAGGGGGGTAGACGAGAAGCTGCGCGCTGAAGTCGACGTCACCGTGGTCCCGTTGGTGCAGGGCGACCCCCACGGCCAGGCCCGCTCCCGCGCTGTCGCCGGCGATCACGTGCTCGCGACCGGGGAACGCGCCGGCCGCCCATTCCGCCGCGGCGATCCCGTCATGGAGGGGGCCTGGATAGGGGTGCTCCGGCGCACGCCGGTAGTCGACGGAGACCACGACGGCGCCGAGGGCGACGGCGATGCGCCGGCAGACGGCGTCGTGGGTGTCGATGTCGCCGACGGTCCAGCCGCCGCCGTGCAGGTACGTCACGAGGCGGCTCCGGTCGATGATCGGCCGGTACGTGCGCACACCGAAGCGGCCGTCCACGCCGTCGATCGGCTGATCGGTGACCGCAGCGACTGGTTCCGGTGCGCCACGGCGCGTGTGCTCCGCGCTTTCCGCGTACCTCCGACGCACTTGGTCGACCGTGAGCGTGCGCGCCGGAACCGGTGGGTCGACCGCCTGCCATTGGATCAGGGCGCGGATGAAGCGGTCCATGGGCACGAGACTCTCCTCGGGTCACACCAGCCAAGTAGTCAGCACATTCGGAACCGTGCGGCCTGTACCCCCAGTTCACGAAGTACGGCGCATCGGACCGCCGTACGATCGCGGCGACGGTGGGCGAAGGCGGGCACAGCTCCTCGCACACGACTGGTCGCCCGGCGCCGTGCGAACGGGCGGAGGATCGCCCGCACCAGGTACGCGGGACGACGGCGCCGGCACTCCGTGACCCCGGCGACGCTCGCCGCGTGAACGGTGGAGCGGCCGAGAGCCGGACCGGGCCGATACGGCACGCTACAACGCACTCACCCGCCTCTCGCATATGCAGTTCTCATGACTTGCGGTTAATACTCCAGACGTGCGCACCGCGTGGGCCGGATCCGGCCTGGTGACGAGGACGGTGTCCACCCACAGGCCGGCCTCCCGGCATCGGTCTCCGACTCCGGAATGCCGGCGTGGGCGTCGGCGCTCCAGGACGCATGGCACAGTGGATGCCGCATCCGACACGGGAGTCGGGGGTGCTCCATCGTCACGGATCTGATCGATCATTCCAGTTGCGTGAACCGGAAACCCAAATTCCGCGTGTAACGCATGTGTCCTGTGAGAGCAGGGTGACAACCCGCCGGGCCGCTGCTAACGTGTTCGCCACTAACGGGTAAAGATGGGGGAAAGATGTTCACCGACACTGTGATCTTCTGTCCACTCACGAGTTCCTCATTCATGAGTTGACATGCGACACAGGCGGTTGTGACTGCAGCCGGTAGCACTGCCGGCGGCTCGTTTCTGCACCGATCCCACCACCGGTCTCTGATATGTCGAAAAAAGGCCGACCGTCCGGTCTTTTTTGGCCGTCGAGCGATCGCGGTGGCTGCCGAGCTCACGCCCCTCCAAGCCCGAGGAGCGCCTCTCGGCTTGAAATGAGGACCCGTCACCTCCGCCTTCTCCTCCGTGAACTCGGCGGAGAACAAAGACGAGGGGTCGACCCATTTCCGCGGATGACTCGGCGGAATCATGGGGACACTCCGCATTCGGACTGCCGGACCGAAATCCCCGCCAAATGCACAGACTCCCGCATGTGAATCGAGACGCCGTCACGGAGCGACTCGCGACCCTGCATCCCAGCGGTGACAGTTGCATGAACAGTGGGCGTTCACCCCGGCACCCCCGGGGATGTTCCGGCCGGATGGAGCGCGGCACGCTGCGGCTTCGGCCCTGCAGATCGGTCGTATCGGAGCACAACCCAAACCGGTGCGACTTTCAACTTCCAAAACCTTCGAAAGGGGCCGAGCGGGGAGCTGCCGACCGACCCTGCCGACTTCACCTTCGATGCATTGCACACGTTTTACTGGACCCGGCGCAGACGACAGTGGAGCGGCAATATTTCGTACACTAGTGCTAGGCTCGACGCTGCTTACCTGCCACGAGTCGGGTCGCCGCGGGCCACTCGGCTGAAGATCGAAAATCTACGTTGGGGGACGAGTGAGAATCGATGTTTTCATGTCCGACGGCCTGCATCTGTCGCGCTTCGGGCTCACAGCACTGCTGGAGCGACACGAGGACATCCGAGTCGTCGGATCGGCGGATAACAACATCAGCGCACTGGAGTTCGCCGAATTACACAGCCCTGACGTAGTGATCCTCGGCTTAGAAGGCGCTGACAACGACGCCATCGTCATTGCCGAAAAGATTGCAAGCATCCCGGGCTGTCGAAGCATGCTGCTGGTCACAGCGTCCACCCGGTCGATCGTCCGCCAGGCATTCGCCGCCGGAATCGGCGGCATCGTCGAGCGCAGCATGCGGCCCCGCCAGTTCTTCGAAGCCATCCACCGTGTGCACCAAGGGGAAAGAGTCTTCGACGCAGAACTGACCGTCGCCGCACTGGTCAATGAGGACTGCCCCCTGACTGAACGGGAATTCTCCGTTCTGGAGAATGTCTCCCGAGGCGACACCATCGACGAGATCGCGGCGCGGTTGCACCTCTCCCGAGGAACAGTACGCAACTACCTCTCGTCCGTGGTGGCAAAGCTGCACGCACGCAACCGGATCGACGCCTTGCGGATAGCTCAGAAGTCGAACTGGATCTGATTTCCGCACTCGCCGACTCGGATTCCGCGTGCGCCGGGGCCGCTCTCCGCGGATGCCGCGTCCCCTCACCCCCGTCCCCCGGCGCACTCGCCCGTCTCCTCCCCGACCCGTCCCGGCGGACTCCGTATCGCGGATCGACCGCCGGCCCCTCGTCCTCGAGCCACTGAGAACTCGTGCCCCGCGCGGCCCACTTGGCCCTTCCTGCCCCGGCGCCGCGCGGGTGACGAGCCATTGAGCGGAAGACCGGCCGGAGCGCTGGTTCCGCGCCCGTCCACGCTCGTCACCGTGATGCGCCGGTCGAACCGCCTCCCGCTGGTCCGGAAGGTGTGCACCCGGGACCGCCACGGCGAAGCTCGAGCCGCTTCAGGCAGTCACGCGCCCGGCCTGAACTCCCTTATGCACTGAGTCGATACGCACGCGCAGGCCAAGGCCGGGCTGTGAAGCATCGCAGCGTCGGCCCTGGCTCCTGCCTTTCCACGACAGGGCAGCCACGAAGGGCCTCATCCCATGGAAATATCAGAGTTCTTGACACATCCGCTGCATGTGATCGCGGCGCTCGCCGCCGTTCTGCTTCTCGCACGTGTGGGACGGTCCTGTGCCCGGTGGCTGCGGCAGCCCGAAGTCGTCGGGGAGGTCACGGCCGGGCTGTTGATCGGCCCCGTCGTGCTCGCGCTGTCCGACCGCGAACTGTTCGACGCGCTACTGCCGCCCGCCGTGCTCGACGTACTCAAACTGGTCGGCCAGACCGGGCTCGTGCTCTATCTGGTCGGACTCGCCCACAAGTTACGACTGGGGTCGGACGGACCTTCGAAGCGCACCCTTTCCGCCGTCGTCGCCGGCGCCTTCGCACTGCCCCTCGTCACCGGGCTGGTGCTGGTGGGCGTCATCTCGGTCACCGACGACTCGGGGGCCCGTGGCGAGGCGTCACTTCCCGCGTTTCTGCTGATGGTCGCGGTGGCCATGTCCATCACCGCGGTCCCCGTCCTGTCCCGCATCCTCAGCGACCGGCGCATGAGCGACTCGTTCGAAGGGCGGTCCTCCCTGGCCGCCGCCGTGGCCATGGACGGCCTTGGATGGATCATGCTCACGCTCGCCATCGGCCTCGGCGCGGGCAACCTGTCGGGGCTGGGCGAATCCGGCATCGCGCTCCTCGTGGGCGGTGCCTGCGCTTTCCTGCTGCGCGTGGGTCTGCGCACCCGGCAGGCGCGCCTCCTGTGCGAGCGGATGCCGAAGACGTCCGCGGTCCTCCTCGGCGCAGGCGCGCTGGGTACGGCGCTGCTGACCGAGCACCTCGGCATGACCGCCATCGTCGGCGCCGCGATGGTCGGCCTGGCGATCACCGGTGACAGCATGGCCCTCTGGGCCAAGCCGGTGGCCACCGTGTCACGCACCGGACGGGCGCTGACACCCGTCTTCTTCGTGGTCACCGGCGTCACCGTGCTCATCGAGGCGTTCACCGCCGCCTCCTGGACGCTGATCGCCGCCACGCTCGCACTGGGATGCGTGGGCAAGCTGATCGGCGGCTACGTCGGGGCCCGGCTGGGTGGCATGAGTCCCGGTTCGGCCTGCCGGGTCGGGGCCCTGATGAACACCCGGGGTCTGACCGAACTGATCGTGCTGGAGGCCGGCCATCGCGCGGGAATCCTGCCGGCGCAACTGGTCCTGGCCCTCATCGTGATGGCCCTGACAACGACGGCGATGACGGGACCGCTGCTCAGCCTCGTCGACCGCACCGAGCGGCGCCGCGGCACCGTACCGGTCGGCCCGGCGACTTCCCGCTCCGTGGCGGAGAGCAGTTCCTCCTGACCGGCCCGAATCCCCTCATCCGCTCGACGAGGGAAGAGGAACACCGCAGCAAGCATGTGAAATTCACAGGCCGTGGTGTGACTCTAATATCGCGCGGATACCGCGTCTCCAGATACCGTGATCACCTGGAAGCCCGATGAGAAATCCTGAACTGCGATTTCGGGCAGTGCATCGGCCACGAGCTGCCGGCACCTGAAGTATCCAGCCTTGTGCCGCTCCAAGCGACGTCTTCGAGCGCAATTAGGATCGAGGAGAATCAATGGCTCGCACAAAAACGTTCACGCTGAGCGCCGAGGAGCTTGCACAGTTCGCCCGCGATGGCTACATCGGCCCCTTCGATCTCTACACCGAAGAGGAGATGGAAGGACATTTCAAGGCGATCAGGCCGAAGCTGCTCCGGACCAAGACGTCCATTTACAGCGAGGGGCAGACGGAATCCGGCAACACGAACCTGGCGGCCAGTTACGACCGCCATCTCGATGTCGACTTCCTCGCCGAACACATCACTCGGCCGGAGATCGTGGACCGGGTGTCGAGCATCCTCGGGCCCGACACCCTCTGCTGGCGTACCGAGCTCTTCCCCAAGTACCCGGGTGACGAGGGCACGGACTGGCACCAGGCGGACAACTTCTCCAGCGTGGATGGTGCGAAGCACCCGCACATCGTCTGGCCGGAGGACGCGGAGTTCGGAGGCACCATCACCGCCTGGACCGCCTTCACCGAGGCAACGGTCCAGAACGGCTGCCTCCAGTTCATCCCGGGCACTCACACGTCGATGAACTACGACGAGTCGAAGATCATGGAGTACAACCCGGACGTCATCAACAAGATGGAGAAGGACGGCGTCAAGCGCGGGCTCTTCGGCTATGACTACCGGCAGCTGCAGAAGGACCCGGACTGGACTCCCGACGAGTCCAAGGCCGTCTCCCAGGTCATGCGCCGCGGGCAGTTCATCCTCTTCTGGTCCACGCTCATGCACGCGTCTCATCCGCACAGCGGAGAAACCGACCAGATGCGGCTCGGCTTCGCCTCTCGATACCTGCCGACGCAGGTCAAGGTCTACCCGTTCTCCGACGAGCTCCACGAGTTCGGAGCGCGGGCCAGCCTCAAGAAGTTCGGCAATGTGCTGGTGTCCGGTGAGGACCGGTACGGCCACAACCGCTTTGTCGACAGCACCGTCAATGGATTCCGCTTCCCCGTCCACTAGGAGAGATCACGAATGAGCGAGACGGACAACCGCATGGCACTGGCGACACTGCAGGCGTGGGTCATCGAGGAGTGCAAGCAGCTCGGCCTGCGGGTCGCGGACGGCTCGGACGACTTCTTCGAGGCCGGCGGCACGTCGCTCACCGCGGTGAAGCTGATCGAGCGAGCGGAACGAGAGTTCGGCGACGACTCGCTGCCCGCTGACGAGCTGTTCACCACGAGCCGGATCGCGGAGATCGCCACCAGCATCCAGCGGAACAGCAAGTACGCCGACCCGGTGTCGGACTAGCACGGTGGGCGTGGCGGCGATGGACGACAAGTGGGTGATGACCCTCAAGGCGGTGGAACAGCCTGCCTGCACGTTGTTCTGCTTTCCCTACGCGGGTGGGAGCCCTGAGACCTTCCGTGCCTGGTGCGACGGGATCGCGGACGACATCGAGGTGTTGTGCGTGGTGCTGCCCGGTCGGGGGCGCCGCCTCATGGAAGCCCGCTACGACCGGTGGGAGCCACTGGTCGAGGACGTCTTCCAGGCACTCTCGCCGTACCTGAACCGCCGCCACGCCTTCTACGGTCACAGTTTCGGTGGTCGGCTGGCCTACGAACTGTCCCACCTGGCCTCGGCCGTGTACCCGGGAAAGACGCGCCGGCTGTTCGTCTCCGGCTGCCGGAGCCCGGACATGCCGCAAACGCGCCCCTACATGCACCGGATGACGGAGAAAGATTTCCGCGATGCGGTGGCGAAGATGGGCGGCACGCCGGCGGAGCTCTTCGACCAGGAGAAGCTGTTGCGCCTGCTCATGCCCACGGTGCGAAGCGAAATCCGGCTCGCCGAGATATGGGATCACCGCCACACCTCGGGTGTGGATGTTCCCATCACTGCCCTGTACAGCCCGGACGATGCGATCGACAGCGAGGGAGCAATGCGCGGCTGGCAGGCGTTCACGACGCGACACTGCGAGCTGGTCGAAGTTCCTGGCGGACATTTCTTCGTGGACAGCCACCCGGAGCACGTAACAAGTATCGTCAACACACGTCTGGGGAATGTGGATGAATAAGATCGCCCTTTCGGAAGAGGCTCTCTCTATTCATCGGAAGATCAATGGGACGGATGCCGAATATCCGGCGGAGAGCCTCAAGGAGCTCTTCGAGGCCGCTGCCGGCCGCCGTCCGGAGTCCGTTGCGGTCATCCATCAGGAGCGCACATACACGTACAGCGAGCTCAACGGCCTGGCGAACGGCCTGAGCGTGCGGCTCCGCGCGGCCGGAGTGGAACCCGGCCACGTCGTGGGACTGTCCGTCAAGCGCTCGCCGGAGATGATCGTCGCCATGCTGGCGATCATCAAATGCGGCGCCACATACCTCCCGTTCGACCGCACGTGGCCGGATGAACGCCTGAGCGGGATCTTCGGCCAGGCAAGCTGTACGGCGCTGCTGACCGACGCGTCCGACGAATTGACGGTGCGCTTCGGACAGTTGCGGGTGGTGCCCGTCGACCTGCAGACGCTGAACCCGGACGAGAAGAACCCTTCCCTTCGGGTCGATCCGGACTCCCTCGCCTACATCGTCTTCACGTCGGGATCGACCGGATCCCCCAAGGGCGTTCCGATCCGGCATCGAGGCGTCGTCCGCCTGGTGTCCGACGCCAGTTTCGCCTCCCTCGACTCGAACGCTGTCATCCCTCAGCTGGCGTCGGTGTTCTTCGATGCCGCGGCCTTCGAAATCTGGGGAGCGTTGCTGAACGGCGGGACATGCGTGCTCTACCCGTCCGATTACGTCCGACTCTCGGAACTGAAGCGGGTCGTGGAGCAGAACGGCGTCACGGTGCTTTTCGTGACGACGGCTCTCTTCAATGTGATAGTCGACGAGGCCCCCGGCACGCTCGACAGCGTGCGGACGATCCTCACGGGCGGCGAGGCGCATTCCCTGGGACACATCGAGCGAGCACGGAACCACTACGGGGACGACAAGGTCGTCAGCGTCTACGGGCCGACGGAGTGTTCCGTATTCGCGACGTACTATCCGGTTCGGTCCTCCGTACAGGGCGAAACCGCGCTGCCGATCGGACTGCCCATTCAGAACACGTCCTTGTACATCGTCTCGGACGGCGCGCTGTGCGCGCCCGGCGAGGTCGGCGAGGTGTGCCTGGCCGGCCCCGGGCTGTCTCCGGGCTATCTCGGAATGCACGAGCTGACGAAGAAGAAGTACGTCGAGTACGACATCGACGGCGAAAAGGTGGTGCTCTACCACACCGGAGACCGCGGGTTCTGCCGGGAGGACGGCAACGTCGTCTTCCAGGGGCGCCTGGACGATCAGGTGAAGGTCAACGGATTCCGGATCGAACTCGGTGAGATCACGCACTTCATGAACGAGGTGCCGTACGTCAAGCAGAGTTACGTCACCACGAGCGAGAAGGAATCCGGCGAGAAGGTCGTGGTGGCATTCGTGGTGCCGGCCAACGCGGATTGCACCCCCCAGGCGTGCCACGACCACCTGACCACCAAGGTTCCCCGCTACATGCTGCCCGGGGAAATTCATGTGTGCGACAGTCTGCCGCTGACGGGCTCGGGCAAGGTGGACCGGAAGGCACTTCTGTCAGCCACGAAAACCCTGAATTGAAACGAGAGAAGGGCACGGATTCAGTGACCGCGACCGCGTTGAGCATCAAGGCAGCGACCCTCTGGCTTCCGCCGGGCAAGGAAGGTCCCGCCGAGGGTGAGCTCACCTCAGCCGACTTCGAGCGCATCGGTCTGTCGGAATTGTATGTCGCTTCGGACGACATCGCCCCGCCTCAGATGGCTGTGCTGGCCGCGCGAAGCACTCTGGAGAAGAGCGGGGTCGAGCCGGACTCCATTGGCTGCCTGGTGCATTCCTTCAGCTACCACCAGGGCTTCGACATGTGGTCGCCGGCGCACTACGTCGCCCATGAGTCCGGGCTCACCGACGGCCTTCCGATCAACGTGCAGCACATGTGCAACGGTGGCGCCCTGGCGCTGCAGATCGCGGCCAAGTGGCTGGTCGCCACTCCTGACATGAGTTCGGTTCTCGTCACGAGTGGAGACCGCTACCGCGGACCGGGGTTCGATCGATGGTCGACCGACGACGACGCGGCCTACTCGGACTCGGGGACCGCGGTCCTGCTCGGCCGGACCGGAGAGGGCGACGACTTCCTCCACCTGCGTGCGCTGGAGATGCTGACGGACAGCCAGTGGGAGGTCCAGCTCCGCGGGAGTGCCGAGTTCAGCTCCGTTCCGCTGGGGCACGGCGCTCCGATCGATCTCCGTCCCGCCAACAAGGAGTTCAGGGAGCGCGGCGAAGCGGCACGGATGGTCAAGCTCGCCGTTCCCAAGCTTCATGATCTTGTCCGGCGGGCTCTGCGTACGGCGGGTATCGGGCCCGAGGACCTCAGCAGCATCGCCATGCCGCGCCTCTCCCGGACGATGCGCGAGGGCATGTTCAAGCCCGCCATCAGTGAGGTGGTCGGAGGAGACCCCCGGTACATCGAGAACGACACCGGCTGCCTCGGCGCCGGGGATCTCCTCGCGAACCTGGTGGACATCGAGGACAGCCTCAACCCGGGCGAGTACGGAATGCTCATCCAGGGCACCGGCGGATACACGTTCACGTGTGCCGTGGTCCAGGCGCCCGAGAAGTAGCGCGGAAGACGGGGAGGCACGGCCATGACGCCGAACACATGGGATCGCGAAACATACGCCCTCTGGCATGGGACCGTGCCCACGTCGACGATCCTCGACCGGAGCGGGCCACAGGACCTCTGGGTCAGGGGCGAGGGGTCCTGGCTGATCGACGCCTCGGGACATCGGGCCCTCGACGCCCGCGCGGGCGTGGGCAACATGGTGCTCGGCTACGGCCGGACCGACATCGTGGAAGCGATGAGCCGTCAGGCACGCGAGTTGCCCTATGTCTGCATGGTGCGGTGGGAGCTGCCTGCTCCTGTCGTCGTCGAACTGGCGCAGGCCCTCACCGACATCGCCCCATCCGGCCTCAACCGGGTGCGGTTCTGCCATACGGGCGGCGCGGCCGTCGAGAGCGCGATTCTGATGGCCCGTTCCTACCACCGGAACACCGGTCGGCCGGACAAGCGCCTCGTCGTCGGTCTCCGCGACAGCTACCACGGCAGTCCGATGGCAGCCATGGCGGCGAGCGGGCAACGCATGATGCACTGGCTCTTCGGTCCGATGCCGGAAGGGTTCCACCATCTTCCGGAGCCGACCGACGACACCGGTACCGAGCTCGCCGCTCAGCTGGATGCGCTGGGGCCGGAGCGCATCGCGGCGATGATCCTCGAGCCGGTGAAGGGACGGAACGGACAGCCTCTCCCCGACGCGTACCTACGAGCTGCACGTGAGTACTGCACGAAGAACAACATTCTGCTGATCTTCGATGAGGCATTCACGGGGTTCGGGCGGATGGGAGAGATGTTCGCCGCCGAGATCTCCGGGGTCTCGCCGGACATCATGTGCCTTGCGAAGGGCATCACCGCCGGCTACTCGGCGCTGGGTGCCGTCCTGGCGACTGACCGGATCTACGAGGCCTTCGACACCAGCAGCACGGTGTTCGCCCACGCGTCGACCACGGACGGCCACCCGGTGGCCTGCGCCGCGGCGCTCGCCACGATCCGTGCGTACGCCTCGGAGGATCTGGTGGCCCACGGCCGGATACTCGGCGGGCTACTCCGCGATCGGCTGAACGATCTGCTCAAGGGGGCACCCGCGTTCGGGGGTGTCCGGGCCGTCGGCGCGTACGTGGCGATCGACCTCGTGGACCAGGACGGCAATCCGCTCTCGATGCAGGACCGGAGCTCACTGGAGTCGGCGTGCCGAAGCCAGGGCCTGCTGATCCACTACACGCCCGACACTGTCGTGCTGATGCCTCCTCTGACGATGACCACGGAGGAAGCGGAGTTCGCCGTGCAGACATTCGCGAACGTGGTGTCCGCTCTACGGCCGGCCGTCGTCTCCTAGTGCTCGGTTCCCGCTGATTCGGGCTGCTCGGGTGCGAGTTGGACGTCGGAGAGCCGGTCTCCATCCGTCCGGCGTTCTACGGCCCCGGCGCGGTGGCGGTGGCGGCAGGTCCGTCGCCGTCCGCCACCCCGAACGGATACGTTGGAGGAGGCGAAGGCCTGGTGGCAGCCTCCGAGCACGGTCACGGGAGGGACGGCTGGACGGCTGCGAGAGCGGCCAACAGTTGAGTTCGGCTGCCGAGTGAAGCCTGCGGGCGCTGCTCCGGGGCGGTGTGCGCTCGCAGGCCAGGCAGGACGAACAAGGAGGCTGCGTGACCGCGACCTGCGTCATTCTCGATATCGGCGGCGTGCTGGAGTTCACACCGGATACGGGCTGGGTGCAATGCTGGGAAGAGCGGCTGGTGCTGCCGCCGGGCACTGTGCATGAGCGGATGCGCGACGTATGGCACGCCGGAAGCGTCGGGAGCATCAGCGAACGAGCGGTGCACGAGCAGGTGGCAGCACGCTTGGGGCTCGACGCGCCCCAGGTCGAAGCCTTCATGGCTGATCTCTGGACCGAGTACCTGGGGACGCCGAACGAGGAACTGATCGCTTACGTTCGCGGGCTCCGGGGACACTGCAGGCTGGGCATCCTGAGCAACAGCTTCGTCGGTGCCCGGGAGAGGGAATCGGCGCTGTACCACTTCGACGAACTGGTGGAGCAGATCGTCTACTCGCACGAGATCGGCATCGAGAAGCCGGATCCACGTGCCTTCGAGGCCGCATGCGCCGGACTGGAGGTGCAGCCGGAGAGCTGTCTCTTCATCGACGACTTCGCAGTCAACGTCGAGGCCGCCCAGGCGGCGGGCATGCAGGCGCATCTGTTCGAGGACAATGCCCGAACGATGAAGCGCATCGCGGCTCATCTGAACTCGGGCCCCAGGGTCGGGGCACCGGGGTCCGGGCACGTCCTGCGTGGATGACGTCCGCCTGACCGGCCAGTTGCCGGCCACTCCCCCGACCTCTTCGAGACGGCCGCCGGCAACGACAGCCGGCGGGTCGGCAGCCAAGAGACATCCGCCCAGGCCACTCACAACTCGGCCAAGGGCTGTCCGGTGACCGGTGCATTCATGGTGAGATCACAGGTCAGAGGGTATGAATGGGGCTTGCGATGGGCGCGCGAGGAACCCGGCATGGGTGGCGGGCTACGCTGACCCCATGATCGAGGACGGCGCCACCGACAGGGGGAGCGTGACCACGGTGCGGCGGATCGGCGAGACGATCCACCGGCCGGCCGGCGAGTGGACGCCTGCGGTGCACGCCTTGCTGACCCACCTGGAAGCGGTGGGATTCACTCGAGCTCCCCGAGTCCTTGGCACCGACGGCACCGATGAGGTCCTGTCGCTGCTGCACGGCGAACCCGCGTTCACGCCCTGGCCGTCGGCTCTGCGGTCGACCGTCGGAATCAGTGAACTGGGGCGCTGGCTGCGCGCCTACCACGAGGCTGTCCGGGACTTCCGGCCGCCGGCCGACGCGCGATGGCAGGGCCAGGAGGAAGAGTGGAGGCCCGGCATGGTCATTCGGCACGGCGACCTCGGCCCGTGGAACTCCGTTTGGAACGGCGACCGACTGGCCGGCTTCATCGACTGGGACTTCGCAGCGCCCGGCCATGCCCTCGACGACCTCGCACAGCTGGCCTGGTACGCCGTTCCGCTGCGTCCCGCCGAGCAGCAGCGAAGAGCGGCGATCGCCGGTGAGTACACCCTGCTGAGCCGCCTCGACGCCCTTTGCGCCGCCTACGGGGCAAGGCCGGCAGCAGTTCTCGATGCCCTGGACGCCGTCCAGTCCCGCGAGGCTGAGCGCATCGAACGGCTCGGCCGGCGAGGCCACGAGCCGTGGGTGACGTTTCTGGCCCGCGGCGATGTGGCCGAGATGGTGGCCGAGCGATCCTGGCTCCGATCGGAACGCACGGTTCTCCTCGGTGGTTCGGGCGGCTGACCCCAGCTGGAACAAGCTCGCGCACCGCGACTCCTGCCGTACGACGGCGGTGACGGTGGGGCGGCCGTCGTCCGGGCACAGCACCGGTCGGCGCACCCCGTCGCAGCCACGTTCGTAGCCACAGGGGGGCAAGGGCCACGAGTGCCGAACCCTCGGCCCGAGCGAGCTGTCCTGCAAGGGGCCGACATCTTCCGTACCCGCCGTCGGCTCTGCGTACGAGTGCATGACTGTTGTGCGAAGAAACGTGCAGAACGGCCGTTACTCGGGCCCGTCACCCGATCGGCAGAGTGCGCCGGGTGGTGCGACCGGTTGTGCCCCGGAGTT